>CAKZKU010000073.1 GCA_937124545.1 uncultured Microbacteriaceae bacterium
AGCAAAACCGAGGCAACCGCTGCTTGTATGGGCGCTGGCATGATCAACCCGAGGTGTTTCCGGGCCAGCAACAGCGATTGGACAAGCGTCTCATCGCCCGCCAGCAGCCCAGCACGATATCCCGCAAGATTAGATTGCTTAGACAACGAGTAAAGGGCGATTAGGCCGGACAGATTCCCGGCCGTGACGTCCTGGTCCAGTAGTGACGGGACAACGTCCGTCTCCCAGCCCAGTTCTGCGTAGCACTCGTCACTGACCAGAACGGCCCCAATTTTGCGGGCACGAGTTACCGCCTCACTGAGGTATTCCCGGTTCAGTACGGCCCCGGTCGGATTACTCGGAGAGTTGATCCAGACCAGCGATGCAGCCTGCGGCCACTTCTGCGGGTCGTCCTCCGCGACGACAGTGGCGCCAACAACCGCTGCTCCGACCGCATAGGTGGGATAAGCAACCGACGGGATAACCACAGTATCCCCAGTGCGAAGACCTAGCAGGGTCGGCAGCAAACCCACCATTTCCTTGGAGCCGATGGTGGGCAGAACCTGGCCGGCAGATAGCGGGCCCGTATGACGGCGTCGTTCCCACCACTGGCGCATTGCGTCGTTCAACCCTGGGCTGCCCGACGTGAGTGGGTAAGACGGGGCGTCAGCGGCGTCGGAGAGAGCTTCCTTCGCGACTAGCGGCGTGCCATCAACGGGTGAGCCAATGGAGAGGTCAACCAAGCCTCCCGGGTGACGCTCGGCCTGTTCCCGGTAGGGAGCAAGAGCATCCCAGGGGAAATCAGGTAGGGAAAGCACCGTTTAGTTTTGTGGTGGCAGAGCCGCAACAATGGGGTGGTCGTGATGAATGACGCCGACTTTAGCCGCCCCGCCAGGAGAACCAACCTCGTTGAAAAACTCAACGTTGGCCGTGTAGTACTCGGCCCATTTTTCCGGGGTGTCGTCCTCGTAATAGATCGCTTCGACCGGGCACACAGGCTCGCACGCCCCGCAATCCACGCATTCGTCGGGATGGATGTACAACATCCGGTCTCCCTCATAAATGCAGTCCACCGGACATTCATCAATGCAGGCCCGGTCCTTCACATCCACACAGGGGAGGGCAATCACATAGGTCACTGCGTTCGAGTCCTTTCAGAGGTCCTGTACTCCATCTTAACGCGAGATCCCGTGAGACCGCGTGGCCATGCGTTAGCGATAACCACGAAAAAACCGACCCCCACTAACAGCGACAACCCAGCAGTGTTGCCGGCAATCAACACAGAACCCTGGCCATCCTGGCCTGCCAGAACCACAATGGCAGCAATCAGGCCCAGGCTTGCCAATGCTGCCGGGTATCGAGGAAGAAAAAACACTCGAAGTCCCATCAGCCCTGCACCCAAAGCCACCATGATGATGACCAGCCCCCACGGGAACCACGCCGAATGGTAAACGCTAGCGACAACGCCCACAGCAGCCCCGGCTATTACAGAAGAAAGGGAGGTCATGATGACTCGCACCACCGCTCGAGTGCTCACGAGTCGAGTCTGACCATCCAATCGTGGCGATCCTCCACGCGCCCATACTGGATATCCACGAGTTCTTGCCTCAGAGATACGGTGACTTCACCGGCGGGAGCATCTGCAGACCCAATAGTGAAGTCGGGGCCCTTCAGCTGGCCAATGGGCACAACCGTCGCCGCTGTCCCACACGCGAACGCCTCGACAATCTCACCGGACTCGTAGCCCTCCCGCCATTCGTCAATGCTGACCGCTCGGCGCTCCACCCGGTAGCCACGGTCCTCGGCGAGGGCCAAAACAGAGTCCCGAGTTATTCCCGAGAGAATTGTGTCACTCAGCGGGGTAACCAGGGTGTTGTCGTTCCGCACCAACACAATGTTCATTCCACCCAGTTCCTCCAAATATTTTCCCTCGATGGAATCGAGGAAGAGCACTTGTTGACAGCCGTTGTCGCTAGCTTCGGTTTGCGCAAGGAGCGAGGCGGCGTAGTTCCCACCTGTCTTCGCCGCGCCGGTTCCGCCTTTTCCGGCACGGGTGTACTGGGTCGACAACCAAATTGACACCGGTGCGACGTCGCCGCCGAAATACGGTCCGACCGGACAGGCAATCACATAGAACGCAACTTTTTTCGCCGGACGAACTCCCAGGAAGGCCTCCTTTGCGAACATGAACGGCCGCAGGTAAAGGGAGGTCTCCGGCGCTTCAGGTACCCACTTGCCATCCACCGCAACCAGCTCTCGAAGAGATTGAAGAAAGTAATCAGTTGGCAGTTCTGGCAGGGCCATTCGTCGAGCCGAGTTTTGAAGGCGAAGCGCGTTCTGGTCAGGCCGGAAGGTCCAGATCGAGCCGTCCGCATGCCGGTAGGCCTTCATACCTTCGAATATTTCTTGGCCGTAGTGGAGAACCGAGGCTGCTGGATCGAGCGGAATTGGACCGTACGGTTGCACACGAGGCCGGTGCCATCCGCCTTTCTCAGACCAACAAATGTCGACCATGTGGTCAGTAAATACGGTGCCAAACACAGGGTTGTCGAGTACCGCTTGACGCTCGGCGTCACCGAGAGGTTCAGGATTCGCGTCAACGCGGAACACTAAGTCTTTCGGGGCCATAGGGAGCAAGTTAGCCATGTTTTTCTCTCGCTTCGGAATACTGCTGACAAACACGTGCGACGCCGCCAGCCTAGCGTTGACTCACCCTGAGTTACAGGGAGTTCCTGATGCCTTCGCCTACTTCACGCGTGCTCCTCGGCCCCGCAATCTCAATGCGCCGAGACAAATCCACTCGAACAGCATCTGAGATCCTTTGGGCAATGACGTTGTGCCCGGCGTACTCCATAAGCAAGGCGCCCGACATGATCGCCGCCGTTGGATCCGCAGTACCTTGCCCGGCAATGTCAGGAGCAGACCCGTGGACCGGTTCAAACATGCTCGGAAAACTGCCGGAGGGATTGAGATTTGCTGATGCGGCAAGACCAATGCCTCCGCCTACGGCACCTGCTAAATCGGTGATGATGTCCCCAAAAAGGTTGTCCGTAACGATGACATCAAAGCGCGAAGGGTTTGTCACCATGAAGATGGTTGCTGCGTCAATGTGGAGGTAGTCAAGCTCAACCTCTGGGTACTCGCGATGCACTTCTGCCACCACCCGTGACCATAGGCCGCCCGCATGCACAAGCACGTTCGTTTTGTGGACCAGCGTAAGGCGCTTGCGCCGTCGCATGGCGGTGTCAAAAGCGAATCGAACTACTCGCTCGACACCAAAGGCCGTATTAACGGACACTTCATTGGCAATCTCTTGGGGTGTTCCTGCTCGCAGAGCGCCCCCGTTGCCGACATAAGGGCCCTCGGTGCCCTCTCTCACCACGACAAAGTCAATCTCTCCTGGGTTGGAGAGGGGCGAGCTCACGCCAGGTAAAACCACGGTAGGGCGAAGATTCACGTAGTGATCAAAACTAAACCGCAGTTTCAACAACAAACCGCGCTCAATGATGCCCCCAGCCAGCCGAGGATCGTTGGGGTCGCCACCAACGGCTCCCAAAAGAATTGCATCGTGACGAGCCAATTGCCCCAGCGTCTCGTCCGACAACACCTCACCCGTCGCGAGGTAGTGACCTGCCCCCAACGAATAATCAGTGGTCGTGATGTCCACACTGCCTGAGGCGGCAACCTTCAGGGTTTCTACTGCCTCCGAGATGACCTCTGGGCCGATGCCATCTCCAGCGATAACCGCAAGGTCCAGTGATTCTGCCATTACACAACTCTAAAGGGTGGGCTGGACAGAGACCTCATGCCTCGTTGCTCACCGCAAATGAAGCGAGTAAACCCAGTGCAGCGCTCACATGATCGGCATCGGCTAGCCGATACTGGGCAGCACTCGAGCCGTCGCCCACCCAAATACCGACGTCACCGGGCCGCAGGCTGGCGATCGCATCCTCGTCCGTCATATCGTCTCCGGCGAAAAGAATGGCTTCTGCTCCGGTAGCCTCCCGCAGAGCAGTGATTCCATCAGCTTTCGTTGCCTCGAGAACCGAGCACTCCAAAATTCCGTGGCCAGTACGAATTCGAAGGTTCCCCTCAAAAGATTCACAGACTAACCGCGCGCTCGCCTCAGCGCGCGACGCCACCGCGGCATCGACACCGCGAGTGTGCAGCGCCAGGCCAAAGGCTTTTCGCTCTAATCGGGTGCCCGGATAGTCCGCAACCACATCGCAGAAAGCTTGGTCCAGGTCAGCAGGAACGCGTGAGTGTGCGGTGTACAAGTGGTGCATCCCCGGAGGGACAATTTCGCCTCCATGAGACCCCACGAGATACCAATCATCGCTCGGCTCGGCGACCACCCGCAGGCTGTCTATGGCCCGCCCCGAGACCAAAGCAACCGATACTCCGCTTAGGCCACCCAATTCCAAGAGAGCCTCGCGCGCTTTCGGGAGCATGCGGGAGTCCATCGGGTCATCGACTAGTGGCGCCAGAGTGCCGTCAAAGTCCGAGGCGAT
>CAKZKU010000074.1 GCA_937124545.1 uncultured Microbacteriaceae bacterium
GCGAGCTCAAGATACGACTCCAGTACTGCGGAGGAGGAGTGTGCTGCAAGAAGGTTGGGGTCATAGGAGGGTTTGGACACCATCGCCAAGATCCGACCGGTCTGCGGTTCCATGACGACGACCGAGCCTTTGTTGTCTCCAAGGGCATCCCAGGCCAACTGTTGGATTTCGGGGTCGAGGCTCAACATGACGCTGGCCCCCTGTGGAGTGCTGCCGGTTACGAGTGCTCGCAACTGCTCGATTACTTGCGAATCCGCGCGGCCGGTGAGCAGGGGATTGAGCGCACTTTCAATTCCCGCATTGCCCTGGGTCAGCGTGTAATAGCCAACTACCGGTGCGTATAACTCTGCGTAGGGGTACGTGCGAAGGAAGGAGAACTGATTATCGACGGGTAGGGATTCCGCAATCGGAATCCCGCCGGCAAGAATCTGGCCTCTTTCGGCGGAGAAGCTTTCGTAGAGTTTGCGCACATTGCGGTCATCGTTGGCGATGTCTTCGGCGGCAATGACTTGGAGGTAACTGCTGGAGGCAAACAGCAGGCCAAACAGTACGGCGATCGCGATGCCGACTTTGCGAAGGGGGGTGATCATGCATTCACCCCCGCGTCTTGACGCACGGACGCCCGGGCATCATCGCTCAGCCTCAAGATCAGGGCAACAATGATCCAGTTGGCGACCAAGGATGAGCCACCGGCCGCCAGAAAGGGCGTGGTGAGACCGGTGACGGGGATAAGCCGGGTGATCCCGCCGATCACCACAAATACCTGCAGGGCCAGCACAAAACCGAGGCCCGCGGATAACAGACGTCCGAAATCATCGGTGCCCATGAACCCCACCCGCAGTCCTCTCGAGACCAACAGGAGGTAGAGGGCAAGAACGGCAAAAATACCGATGATGCCGAGTTCTTCGCCGAGCGCCGCAACGATGTAGTCAGAGTTCGCCAGCGGAACAAAAGAGGGTTGACCCTGGCCGAGGCCTTTTCCGATGAACCCACCTTCGGCAAAACCAAACATGCCTTGGACGAGTTGATAGGAACCCCCGACGGCGTTGTAAACCTCGGGGTTGAATGAGTCAAGCCACCCCATCAGCCTGCCCTGCACGTAACTAATCTGGCTTCCGGCGAGGGCTGCTCCCACGATGAAAAGCCCGCCACCAAGACCAATCCAGAGAACTCTGTTGGTCGCGATGTAGAGCATCGCCAGGAAGAGACCGAAATACAGCAGCGACGTGCCGAGGTCGCGTTGGAAGACCAACACCGCCATGGCGATGACCCAGATCACCAGGAGCGGGCCCAAGTCCCTGACTCGAGGCCAACGGATACCCAGAAAAGTGCTGCCCAGGTGACTCAGGCTTTCGCGGGCGGTCATGAGGTAGCCGGCAAAGAAGATAGCTAACGCGATTTTGGCAATTTCTCCCGGTTGAAATGCTGTGCCACCAAAATTGACCCACAGTGTGGCGCCGTTCACGGTCCGCCCCACCCCTGGCCACAACGGCATCGTCAACAGGACGATGCCTGCCAGCATCGCCAGGTAGCGATAGCGCAGCAGTACCCGGTAGTTGCGCACCAGCAAAAGAACGCCAATGGCGATGACGAGCGCAACCGCAGTCCACGCCATTTGTCGCACACCGGCTGCCTGCCACCCGGTTGCCCCGGCCGCTAAATCCAACCGGTGAATCATGGTGATACCCAGGCCGTTCAGCATGGTCGCAATGGGGACAATAAACGGGTCAGCATCGCGGGCGACCAGCCGCAGGGCCAAGTGCACCCCCAGGGTCAACCCCGCTAGGCCCGCGGCGTAGGTCAGCAAACTCCAGTCCAACTCGCCCAGCGCCCCCCACTGCACCAAGGCCAAGGCCAGGGCGCTGAGACCGAGGGCGACCAACAGAAGGGCCAGCTCGATGTTTCGAAGCCTTTGTGGCATCCGGACGCGCAACACCACACGCCCGGTTACCGGGGACACCGGGGGGAGAGTTGGATCAGCGCTAGCCACGACTATTTCCTTAACCGATCCAGGATGTCTCTGGCGTCCTCGAGTGATTCTGCGGGAATCGCTGCTTCGAGGCGCTCTTGCTCAAACAGCAGGAGGTCCTCAATCTCGATGGTGCTCTCCTCGTAGAGGGAGGACAACTCAAAGGGACCCACGTTTTCGGGTACCCCGCGGAAGATCGCCACCACACCGTCGTTTTCGCCGACAAAGTATCGCGTTTGCGTCCATTGATAAGCCCCAAAACCTGCTCCGACAATCCCCCCGGCAATGACCAGTACCGACAGCGACCAGGTGATCCGGCGGCGGATGAGACGCCTGCGGTCCTCACGAATCAGTTCCTCGAGGTAATCGGCTTCGGGCTCGAAGTGCTCGTCTGCGGGAGGCAAGGCCCGAAGTGGGTGCAGCAACATGGCCGGTAGTGCGGGTTTCCGAGCAATCGGTCCGGACTCATACGTCATCGGGCCGGCCGCAGACCCCACCATTCGGGGTTCTGAAGGCGGGGAAGTGTCGCGGTCCTCGTCGATCCGAACAATAACGACGGTGACGTTATCGGGAGCACCCTCGGAGAGACTCTGCGTGATTAGCTTGTGACAGGCCAGCTCGGGGTCATCGACCGTGAGCAGGGTCTCGGCGATATCTCGTTCAGAGACATAGCCGCTGAGCCCATCAGAGCACAGCAACCATTTGTCACCAGGTTGGGTATCAATCACGTGGGTGTCGATGTCGGGGTCGGCGTCAACATCGCCCAGGACCCTCATGAGCACCGAGCGCCGTGGGTGCACGGCGGCCTCTTCGGCCGTAATGCGCCCGCTGTCTACGAGACGCTGAACAAACGTGTGATCGGCGGTGATCTGTTCTAGCACGCCCTCTCGGAGGCGGTAAATGCGAGAGTCGCCGATGTGGCCAATCACCATGGAAGATTTGACGCGGATCATTGCGCTCACCGTGGTGCCCATGCCGGTCAATTCAGGGTGTTCCACGACGGCCTGCGTAAGTTCCTCTCCGGCACTGAGGATGCTGCGGAAGAGTTCTTCGCGAGCAGCTTCGACGGAGTCATACGGGTGGTCAAGCGCGTACAGGTGCTGCACGGCGATGGCACTGGCCACATCGCCGCCGGCGTGGCCACCCATGCCATCGGCCACAACATAGAGGTGGCGTCCTACCGAACCGGAATCCTGGTTGCTTGCTCGGACCTTCCCAATATGGGAGGAGGCCGCGCTCAGGATTGTGTCAGTGGCCACAAGCCTCACCGACGCAGTTCAAATGAGCTGGTGCCGATGGTCACCGGGGTATTCAGCGGCACCGGAGTGGGGATGCTGACGCGCTTGCCGTCAACGAAGGTGCCGTTGGTGGAATCCAAATCCTGGACCATCCACTGGTCATTCCACAGCATGAGGCGGGCGTGATGCGTGGAGGTGTTGTCATCTCGGATGACCAGGGTGGAGTCGCTGGAGCGGCCGATAGTGAACTGTTCTTCGGGCAAAAGCTCCAGCGCTAAGCCCTCTTTCGGGCCGGAGGTCACCAACAGCGTCGAAGCAATACCACTGGGAACGCTGGGTGAGGGGGAGACAGGGTTGGGAGCCGGTTCTGGAGCGGCGATTTCCTCTGAGCGCATCCGCGCGGGGCCAAAAAGATCAGTTCGCAAGGCATAAACAATGGAAAAAACGAACGCCCACAAAAGACCAAGAAAGCCGAGCTGCAGCACAAAGAGGGTGAGTTCACTCATGGGGTCTCCTGTGCAGGTGGGGGGTGGGGTGTAGTGAGGGCGTGGTAGGCCTCTTCGGGCTGGGGCACCACCTCAAACAGGATACGCGCCTGGCCCAACCCCAGGGTGCAGGCATCCGGCAGGGCAGCCCGGGAGACGGGTTTCCCATCCAGGGTGGTTCCATTGGTTGCGCCGAGGTCGACGACCTCTGCGCGCTTGCCGTTCCATCGGATTTCACAGTGATGGCGAGACACACCGGGGGCAACAACATGGATATGCGCGCTGGTACCCCGCCCCAGAACCGTTGATCGCGCCACAACGGGGTAGCGGGTGCCATCCCAGCTGAGTGTGGGAACCCAGACGACAGGTCCGGGTTTTCCGCTCCGAATGTCAAAAATTCCTTCGGAAAGATCTGCCGAAGTATGAAAATCGATGGCCACGGTCTCGGAGAACGAATATCCACGCAGGGACGCGTACTCGCTCAACGCTTGGCGGATTTCCTCAACGAGGCTAGGCCCTAAGCGGGTGAGCCGCTCGTGATCAGCGGGAGACAAACCGATGTCGTAATGGTGGGGGGAAAGCGCACGGGTTCGCGAAAATACTTTTGTGCTGGCATCAATTTCGCGCTTCAGCGAGGCAACGATTTCGGTGGGGTGGACACCGCTGGCAAACGCTTTGGCAAAGCTGCCACCCACGATGCGCTCAACACTTCGTTCGAAGTTGTCCAGAAAACCCATGTGCCCCTCTTCGGGGAATCCTCCCCTCCCGTGATGGTATCCGGGATGGTGCCAGCCCTGTCTGAACCGGGCTCCGGGTGGGGGAGGGGCCTGTGGTAACCTCGGCAGGTTGATGGGTGACCATCATTGCGCGGGTGGCGGAATTGGTAGACGCGCTGGCTTCAGGTGCCAGTGCCCGCAAGGGCGTAGGGGTTCAAGTCCCCTCTCGCGCACAGGACAAGAACATAATTCGGAGAGTCTCCGGTCGGTTAGCCCCGACCGGGAAGCTTTTTCATTAGGCGAAGCCCTCGGATGAGAGTGTGTGCGAACTTTTCTGGGCTCATTCCCTTGGGTGCTGCGACGTTCATCCCCCGTTGGGTCGCCACCGTTTGGACGTTCGTGTATTTCACGATTCCTTCGCGGCCGTGACGGCGGCCTACCCCGGATTCTTTGAAACCGCCCATGGGTGCGTCCGTGGAGGCCCACGACGCCGTAAAACCTTCGTTGACGTTCACGCTGCCCGCTTCGATGGCGCGGGCGATCTTTTCTGCCCGACGTGGGCTTCCCCAGACGCTGGCATTGAGACCATATCTCGTGTCGTTGGCGAGAGCGATTGCTTCGTCGTCGCTGTAGAAGCGATAAATCGCGACGACCGGACCAAACGTTTCCCCTCGGCAGAGTTCCATGTCTTCACTGACGTTCTCTAGGAGGGTGGGCTCAAAGGCGAACGGCGCAACGTCAGGTCGCGGGGACCCACCGGTGAGCACTTTCGCACCTCGAGCGACGGCGTCGTTGACGTGGCTGGTCACTTTGTCGAGCTGCTCCTGGGAAATCAGTGATCCAACGTCTGAGGAGTAATCCAGATCGGTGCCGAGACGCAGCCCGGAAACCAGCTCGGTTAATGCGGGAACAAAGCGATCGTAAATTGCGTCGTGAACATACAGGCGCTCAATAGCCATGCAGAGCTGGCCCGAGTTTGAGAAGCTCGCCGGGATTGTCCCCTGCAGTGCGCGGTCAAAGGGCGCATCATCCAGCACAATCATGGGATTTTTCCCACCGAGCTCCGCAGAGAAACCAATGAGGCGCTCGCCACACGCCTGGGCGACCTTTTTACCGGTCGCAGTAGACCCGGTGAACATCACAAAGTCGGCGTTGTCGATGATGGCCCCACCCACGGTAGGCCCATCTCCGAGAACCACTTGGAAGAGCCCGCGCGGGAGTCCTGCTTGATACAGAAGGTCGATTGCAGCAAGCGAGCTCAACGGCGTTTGGGCATCGGGTTTCAGCACGATCGCGTTCCCGGCCAGCAGAGCGGGCAGGGCGTCAGTAATGGGGAGCGTCAGCGGGTAATTCCAGGGCGTGATCATCCCGACCACGCCCTTGGGCCAGTAGTACTCCCGAGTGCGGGTGAGCAGAGGGAAAGCACCTTGGCGCTTGGCAGGTTTCAAGTGGCGCCGGGCGCTTTTGGCGTAGTACTGCGCTGTTAGGCCAATATCGGCGACTTCATCAAAGGCACTCGAGCGGGATTTTCCCGTTTCGTGTTGAACAACATCGAGCAGTAGTTCGTGGTGAGCCAGCACGGCGTCGTGGAAACGAGACACGATGGCAGCGCGCTCTTTCAGGGGTGTTTTGCTCCACGCATGCTGGGCCGTGCGCGCCTGCTCGAAAGCAGCGCCGACGTCCTCTGGGGTGCAGGCCGGCAGGGTGGCAATGGTTTCCCGGTTCCTTGGCGAGAAATGCTCCTGGGTGAGAGATCCCGGATAGAGCAGGTCCCTCCACCGCGGAAGGTCGATCGTGAAATCGGGCGTGCGGGCCACAGAGCGTGGAGCAGTGAGCGTCATGACCCTATGGTGGCAAAGATTCCTGTATTCAGCGGATACTTGTCGGTTATCGATACCGTGGGGCACAGAAATAAGGAGGCGATGTGACGAATTTCTTCGTTCAAGTCGAGGGCATGACCTGTAACCACTGTGTTAACGCTGTAGTGAAGGAAGTCTCCCTCCTCGAAAACGTGGCCGATGTGAGTGTCTCGCTGGAGCCGGAAGGAACCTCCGCAGTGTCTTTTACTGCCCCTCAGGTGCCAAGCGCCGAATCACTGCGCGCGGCCATTGACGAGGCTGGATACGAAATGGTCGGCGAGGTCCAGACGGCGTGAGCCAGGTCATCCAGCTCGATATAGAGGGTATGACGTGTGCGTCCTGCGCGAATCGCATTGAGAAGGCGCTCAACAAAGTAGAGGGCGCCGAAGCGAGCGTGAATTACGCAACCGAGCGTGCCACGATCATGGCGGACTCCGTTGACGAACAGGCCTTCATTCAGGTCGTGGAAAGCACGGGCTACCACGCCCACCCGCACACAGACGGGGATGTGACGGCCGAGGGTCGATCCCCCTTGATGACCCGACTGATCGTCTCCGCGGTGGTGAGCCTGCCCCTCATGGTGCTGTCGATGATTCCTGCACTCCAGTTCATTGGCTGGCAGTGGGTGGTCAGTGCACTGGCTCTGCCTATTGCTACCTGGGGCGCCTGGCCCTTCCATCGAGCGGCTGCGGTCAATCTGCGCCACGGCGTCGTCACGATGGACACCCTGATTTCTCTCGGTGTTCTGGCAGCTGCCGGATGGTCTCTCTACGCATTGTTTTTTGGCGGTGCCGGCCGACTGGGCATGACGATGAGCTTGACGCTTTTCGGGTCACCCGACCAAGCCGGCCACGAAATCTATATGGAAGTGGCGGCTGCCGTCACCACCTTCATGTTGATGGGCCGCTATCTCGAGCACCGCGCAAAGCGCGATGCGGGAGCAGCGTTGAGGGCCCTGCTGGAGTCTGGTGCGGTGGAGGCCACCGTGGTTCGCGATGGTGTTGAGAGAGTCGTGCCCATCGCACTGGTGCGAGTGGGCGACATTTTGGTGGTGCGACCCGGTGAGCGAATTCCGACCGACGGGCTCATTCGGGAAGGCAATGGCTCGGTAGACACGTCGATGATGACGGGAGAGTCCGTTCCCCGCGAAGTCGTTCCCGGTGATGGCGTGTGGGGAGGAACCATCAATCTTCAGGGGCTTCTGCGCATGGAAGCCACGCGAGTGGGAGCAGACACGGAGCTTGCTCGGATGGCTTCTCTCGTCGAGTCAGCGCAGGCCGGTAAATCAGCAAGCCAACGTTTGGCCGACCGCGTTTCTGCAGTTTTTGTTCCCATCGTGATCGTGATTTCTGTTCTTACGCTTATCGGTTGGCTGGTGTCGGGCGCAACGCCAGACTTTGCCTTCCAGGCGGCGGTTGCGACGCTGATAATCGCGTGCCCGTGTGCTTTGGGACTCGCGACCCCCACCGCTTTGTTAGTCGGGACGGGACGCGGGGCACAGCTAGGACTGCTGATTCGCGGACCAGAGGTGTTGGAGACAAGCCGCAATCTTGACACCATCGTTCTCGATAAGACAGGCACCCTCACCACAGGCGTCATGCAGGTGAGTTCGCTGGCGCTTGCCCGAGGTGTCGAGGAATCCGCTCTCTGGGATGTGGCGCTTTCGCTGGAGTATGGATCAGAGCACCCGATTGGCCGCGCGATTGTGGATCACGCGAGAGCGCAGGGAGCAGACATCCACACGGTGACAGATTTCACGGCGGTCGTGGGCCGTGGCGTCGAGGCAAAGCTCAAGGGTGATTCGGTGATGGCGGGGACGCTGGAGTGGCTCACCAGCCGCGATGTTGTGTGTGACGAGGATCTCCACGAGGCTGTCTCGACTCTGCGAGGAAACGGGGAGACGGTCATCGTGGTTGCCCGCAAGGGTTCGGCACTGGGCGCGATTGCCTTGGCAGACTCCGTTCGGGAGACCAGCGCTCAAGCCGTCGCGGACTTGAAAGCGCTCGGCTTGGAGCCGGTCATGGCTAGTGGTGATCATGATGTGGTGGCTCGCGCTGTCGCGAAAGCGGTGGGTATTACCCGCGTCTACAGCGCAATGACACCCGAGGGCAAAGCATCTCTCATTACCGAGCTTCAGAGCGAAGGTAGAAATGTAGCGATGGTCGGTGATGGCATCAACGATGCGCCGGGACTCGCCAGCGCAAACCTTGGCATTGCGATGGGTAGTGGCAGCGACGCCGCCATGACCGCCGGAGACATCACGATCGTGAGAGGCGATGTCCTGGCGATTGCCGATGGGGTTCGTCTCGCGAAGCGAACGTTGCGCACCATCCAGGCAAACTTGTTTTGGGCCTTCGCCTACAACGTGGCAGCGATTCCGCTGGCCGTTGCTGGGGTTCTAAACCCTTTGATTGCAGGGCTCGCTATGGCTCTGTCGTCGGTCTTTGTGGTGACTAATTCGTTGAGGCTGAGGAGCTTTCGCCCCACCACGCAGCATAGGTAGACGCGACAAACTCCTCACGCTCTTTATCTCCCGCGCTGGCGCCCAGCAGGCTGAGCTCTCGATCAAAAAATGCTTCGCGGCGCCCAGCCGCCCACTCGCGCACAATGTCGTAGGGGTCTGAGGGACCGGTGGCCGTGCGCCGGTAGGTTCGCACGACTCCCCGAATACCGGTTATCAGCAGGAGGGCGCCCGCGGTGCCGCCGGCGAAAATCCATGCGCCCGCCAGAGCAAATGGGGAGACGATGATCGAAAAAAGCCCGAGGGCTGCGAGAGAAAACCAGTTACCCATTGCTCGGGTGGGGGCAGGAGCACGGTCCCGGAAGAAGGTGTGCCACGCGGTGCCATTTTCCTCCCACCAGTTCCAGCCGGCAGGGAAGCTTGGCGCTCCCTCATACGGCCGCCAGTCTGTGGGAGGTTGAAAACCTTGGTGCAAAATCACCCACTGTGCAGAGGGTCTTCGCCAACCCTCCGGCGGGACGAACCGCAGCGGTGCGTCCTGGAGCTTTCGCTCGAGGGAGTTCATGACGATGCTGGCCCGGGGGGTTTCACAAAAATGGCGGAGAGGGCGACCAACGTCGGAAGAGCCGCAGCCAGAATGCTCGCAGGAACGTAAGACCCGCTGACCGTGAAGCCGAGAGCAAAGTAGAGAGGCCCGAGAGCCGTCGAGGCCAACGTCACGGAAGTCGCGATGCCTCGAATGCTGCCAATGTGACCCCGGCCGTAGTAGCGAACGAAGGCAGCCGCCTCCACGCCGCGAAGTGCGCCCATAGCCGTGCCCAAGGCGAGACCAAAAAGAATCGACGAGATCCCGGGCCCCACCAACGGCAGTAAGAGCAGGGTGGTCGCCATCGTGATCATCGATGCAGCAACACCCCATCGCGGGTCGATGCGGTCAATAATGGCGCCAAGTCCGAGGGTGGCCAGCAGAGCGGTCACTGTTTGGGGAATGAAGTTGGCTGCCGCTTCCAGCGGGGTTAGCCCCTGTTCACCCAGTATCGAGATCAGATGGAAAGACAGCCCGGTGCTCAGCATTCCGATGGTGAATCCCGCACTTGAAATGACCCAAAACATCCCTGTGCGCAACGCTTGAGAAACGGTATGACCAGATTCAGGCACCACCACAATGTGGGTCCCGGTATCGGTGGTCAACTGTGGCGCATCTTTTGGCAGAGCCAGCGCGATGGGGATCACGATGAGAGCAACCAGCGCTGATTCGATCCGCCATGCTGTGGCGATGTCTGTCCAGGCAATCAGACGCTCCACGCCAACGGGGGCCAGGGAAATGCCGGCAGATCCGACGGCCCCAACAATCCCCAGGGCGAGACCGGGTCGATGGGTAACGGCCCGAGCGATCAGGGTGGTAGCGGCCAGCGATAGCGCTCCCTGGCCGGTCATCCGAAGACCGACGTAGGAGACGGTCAGCCCCAGGATTTCGGTGATGAAGCTGGCCCCCAGCAATACGAGAGAGAGCAGCACACCAATCCACAGAATTGCGCGCTTGCTCCCGTAGCGGTCCATCAGGCGACCGAGAAGGGGCATCGTCGCGGCACCGGCGAGCGTCGCGATTAGGTAGCTCAACGAGATTGCTGTGCGGTCGATCTCGAGCGACCCCAGCAGTGGGTCGGTGAACGGCGACAGCCCCGCCGTTTGTCCCGGGAATGTCATGGCCGTGAGAACACCGCCGGCGGAGACCATCAAAATCCACCACAGGCGTGACCGTCGAGTTCTGTTCGGCGTGGCCGGTGCCTCCACGGGAACAGAGACCGCTCCCGTCACCGGGAGCGGTATTTCTTGGGTGGGGTGCTGTTCTTTCATCGGTGACCGCCGGGAACACCGAGGGCTTCATGAAGTTGCCGGGGGGTGTCCACGACGCGGTGAGCCTTGTCCCATTCTTCGGCAGACCCGTAGCCCCATCGCACCAGCACCGTGTTAATTCCGTGTTGCCCGGCACCCTCAACGTCGTGAATGCGATCGCCGACCATAATCACGTTGTCCGTAGGGAGGCCTTTGTTACGCAGGCCCGTGAGAGCATCTTCGACAACTTCGTGTTTCTTGCCACGACTTTCATCATCCGCCGCGCAACAAATGACATCGAAGTAGCGAGAAAGCAAAAAGTGTCGAAGCATGATGGTGGCTGAGCGAGTGGGTTTCGATGTGGCGACAGCCAGGTGGGCACCCGCGTTCTTGGCATGAAGGAGAAACTCTCCGATGCCATCGAAAACGCGAGAGTCAAAGACGCCTGCGTCAATGTAGTGGGAGCGAAAAATCTCGATCGCTTTTTGCGTGGTCGCCTCATCAAACCCAGCTTGGGTCCGAAACGACTCGGGAAGCGGTGGACCGACCCATCCGCGAAGCTCTTCGATGCTGGGGACCTTCTCGCCCATTTCTTTCAGCGTCAGGGCGAGAGTGGAGACAACCCCGGGTGCAGAATCGACCATCGTGCCATCAAGATCGAGGAGGATTGTCGAGTATTTGAGCACTGGCAAAGTTTAGGGGAGCACCTCTAAAAAAGACGCTCGGCAGAGTCGTCAAGACCCCGCATGTTGTCGTAGTCCAACACGACACACTCGATCCCCCGATCCTCCGCGAGGGTGCGGGCCTGCGGCTTGATTTCTTGGGCGGCATAAACGCCGCGCACGGGTGCGAGGTGGGGGTCACGATTCATGAGTTCGAGGTAGCGGGTGAGCTGCTCCACCCCGTCGATATCGCCCCGCCGTTTGATCTCCACGGCCACAGACGCACCCTTTTCGTCGGTCGCAAGGATGTCGACCGGCCCGATGGCTGTCATATATTCACGTTTCACAAGAGTTGTTCCCTCACCGAGCAGTTCGATGTGTTCGGCAAGAAGTTTCTGCAGGTCGGCTTCCACACCATCCTTAATCAAGCCCGGGTCGACACCAAGCTCTCGAGTGAGGTCCTCATGGATTTCGTGAATATTGACGACCAAAATGTCGGAGGTCTTGTGGTGAATGACTTTCCATACTTCGATTACGCCGGTGTCAGCAACATCGCTATCGGGGGGCAGGACCTCGAGAGAACACGGTGGCGGCATCCAGTTGAGAGGTTTGTAGCTACCGCCGTCCGAGTGAACCAGCACACTTCCGTCGCTCTTGAGCATGATCACTCGCGTGGCCAAGGGCAAATGAGCGCTCAGCCTTCCGGCGTAGTCGACCGAGCATGTGGCGATGACGAGGCGCATGGGCAGAGAACCTAGGGAGAAGCTGTTTTGGTCGGTGAGGCTGCGGGCGAGGCAAAGAATGCGACGAGAATGAGCAGCACAACAGCCCAGAGCGCGGCGAGAAGTCCAATAGCCTCACCGACGCCACCAATGAGGGGCGGCCCAATCAAGAAGGCGCCGTAGGCGAGCGTGGCTACCGCGCTTACTCGAGCGGCACTTCCGCGCACGTCATCCGCTGCGGCTGACATCGCCACGGGGAACCCGAGAGAACTGCCGATTCCCCACAAAAGCGCCCCCACACCGCTCACCACAGGCTGGGCAACCATGATGACCAGCGCCAAACCCAAGATGGCCAGGCCCGCTGAGGCCTGCAGCACGGGCACTCGGCCAAAACGGTCAAGAACCCAGACCCCGCCGATCCGACCGGCCATCATGCCGGCGGTGAAGAAACCAAACCACAGGGCTCCGATCGCGTTACTCGCGTCTCGGCCATCAACGATGGCCAGGGCCAACCAGTCGTTTGCGGAGCCCTCAGCAAAGGCCATGCCCAGTGCGATCAGCCCGATAGCGACGGTGCGTGGCTCGCGCCAAACGCCAAGCCGCTCCCCCAGCGTCATGGGCTTTTCTGACGTACTTGCGGTTCTCTCCGCGTCGCCCAGAAGGAAGCGAGGCAGGGTCAGCAGGGTGGCTCCAGCGACGAAGGCGATCACGAGTGCGTGGGGAGCCAGCCCAATACCGAGAAAGCTCACAAGGGCGGCAAGACCTGCCCCGGATACCGTCCCCAGCGACCACAACGCGTGAAACCACGGCATGATCATGCGTCCGATGGCACGCTCCACTTGAGCACCCTCGACGTTCATGGCCACATCGGCAATACCGTTTCCCGCACCGGCAGCAACAATGGAGACGGCTGTAAGGGCGTAGCTGGAGAGCACTTCGCTACTAATTCCGATGCCCGCAAGTCCGAGAAGCCCGAGCAGGCCGAAGACGACAATCGTGTTGCGCTGGCCGATCCACGCCACGATGTGGCTTGAGAACACCAGACCACTGACGGCGCCGATTGCGCCAGTGAAAAGCAGCGTGGCGACTTCCCCCGTGCTGAGCCCTAAACCATCCCGAATCGCGGGAACCCGGGCAAGCCAGGTGGAGAAACTGAGCCCATTGACGAGGAAAACGATAAAGACGGCATTGCGCCAGGTCTGAGTGTTATGACGGCGTTTTTCCAACGACTAACCAGGCCTCTCCTCGGTACCGCATCCCCAGGGTCAACGCCCTCGCCCCAATGTAGCCGATTCCAAAGGCGGCTTCGAGAGCGAGGAGCCCACCGAGGTTGACCCCGTCGCGGCCAAACACAACGAGCGGCGCGAGCCACAGCATCGGCGCATACATCGCGACGTTGAGAAGGCCGGTGATGGCTAAGTATTTCCCGTCACCGGCACCAATGAGGACACCATCTAAAACAAAAACAAAAGCCGACAGGGGAAGCGTGAGCCCCAACAGCACGATGACGGGCCAGAGTGTTGACCGCAGAGAAGCGTCCGATGTCATCACGAGGGGAATTACCGGCGAGAGCAGTCCCGTCACGGCCGCAAGAGCTCCACCGGCAAGGAACCCCCACCGAATGAGGCGGTTGGTGACTAACCGGACAGTCGCGTGATTCCCCGCACCCAGGTCATAACCGGTCAGAGCTTGGCCTGCGATGGATAGGCCATCAAGGGCCAGCGCCAACAGCGAAAAAAGCATGAACACGATGTGCCACGCTGCAAGCTCTTTTGTCCCCATTGCGGTGGCCACGAGGACGGTGGCCACCAGAGCAACGCGCAAGCTCACTGTGCGCAGCAGCAACCAGGATCCCGAACGTGCAGCCGCAGCGAGGCCCAGTCGGCCAGGGAGCAATCGTGCCCGACTGATCCGGGCCTGGCCAAGTATCAGAAGCAGGAACGCCAGCGCCATTCCCCACTGCGCAATCACCGTCCCCCATGCGGACCCTTCGAGTCCAAGGCCCAGGCCATAAATCAGCACCGCGTTTAGGCCGGCGTTAGCGCCAAACCCCGCAACGGCGACGACGAGTGGCGTTTTCGTGTCCTGGAGTCCGCGCAACACCCCCGTTGCAGCCAGAACAATCAGCATTCCGGGTAGGCCCCACCAGGAGATGGTGACGTAAGCAGTGGCTCCGGCGCTGACGACATCAGTAGCGGGAAAAAAGCCAATCATTAGAGGTGTAAGTAAGTAGCCAGCTACCCCGATAACGACACCCAATCCGCCAGCCAGCCAGAGGCCATCGATTCCGGCAGAGAGAGCTCCCGTTCGATCGCCGGAGCCCAGGCGCCTCGCGACTATCGGGGTGGTGGCGTAGGCAAGAAAAATGAGAAGGCCGACCACCGTGTTGATGATGGTGCTCGCGACACCCAATGACGCTAAAGCGTCCGCGCCGAGATGGCCGACCATGGCCGTGTCCGTGAGGAGAAACAGCGGTTCAGCGATCAGCGCGCCGAGTGCGGGAACAGCGAGGTGGAAAATTCGCCGGTCGAGACTGTCCAGTTGCACGAACACACGCTACAACCAGGAACGGCTAGGGCGGCAGGATTAGGGTTGGCGGATGCAGAGCGGAATCGAAATCGCCGAACGAAACGACCTTGTTCACCCCGGAGATGACCTGTATCTCCACATGAACGGGCGGTGGCTCGAGTCGTCCACTATTCCCGAAGACAAGGCCCGTTACGGGGCTTTCACTCTGTTGGCGGAGGAAGCGGAGAAGGCTGTCCGCGAAATCATCGAGGCCGCAGATTCGGCACAGCCCGGAACAGCAGAGGCGAAGGTCCGCGACCTCTACGCAAGCTTTATGGATGAGGCGCGCATTGAAGCGGTTGGCGTAGCCCCGCTCGTGAAGGTTCTCGAGAACATCACCGATACCGCTCAGCAGGGCCGGGAGGCCCTAGCGGTGTTGCTCGGTTCTCTCGAGCGACAAGGAGTTGATGGTTTCCTCCAACTGTTTATCGATAACGATCCAGGTAACCCCGAGCGCTACATCGTCTTCATCGAGCAGGGTGGGATCTCCCTGCCGGACGAGGCCTATTACCGGCAGGCAGAGCACGCAGCGTTGAGGGAAGCCTTCGTTGCTCATCTCGAGCGCGTCTTCGGTCTGGTCGGGCTTGATGAAGCGGCCGATCGGGCGACCCGCGTGATGGCGGTGGAAACTCGAATCGCTAGTCAGCATTGGGACAACGTGCGGTGTCGGGATGCCGAGGCCACCTATAACGTGTGGAGCTCCGAGACCTTGACGTCATCTCTCGCATCTTTCCCGTTGGAGGGATGGCGTGATGCGGCGGGAATCACGGCCCCAGTGTTCGACGAGGTGGTGGTTCGCCAACCAGACTTTGTGGAGTCCATGGACGCGGTGTGGTCAGAACTTGGTGTCGACGAGCTGCGCGATTGGATGCTGTGGAACGCGATTTCCACGTTCTCCCCCTATTTGCACGAAGAACTCGTGCAGGCACACTTCGATTTCTTCGGCACGACCCTGTCGGGAACCCCCACCATGCGCAAACGATGGAAACGCGGTGTTTCTTTTGTTGAATCAGTCATGGGCGAAGCTGTCGGGGCACTCTATGTCCAGAAGCACTTTCCGCCAGAGTCGAAAGCACAGATGGACGAACTCGTGCAGATGCTGCTGGATGCTTACCGAGTGAGCATCACCGAACTGTCCTGGATGGGGGAGGAGACAAAGAAGAAGGCGCTGGAAAAACTCGACACCTTTGTTCCCAAAATTGGCTACCCCGATGAGTGGCGGGATTACAGCTCGCTGGACATCGACCCCGGGGACCTTTTGGCGAATGTTCAAGCCGGAAACGAGTTTGAATTCGCCCGGGAGCTGGCAAAAATCGGTGCGCCGTTGGATCGCAATGAGTGGTTCATGACGCCTCAGACTGTCAATGCTTATTACAACCCTGGCTTCAACGAGATTGTCTTCCCGGCTGCAATTCTGCAGTACCCATTTTTTGACCCAAACCGTGATGCAGCGGCCAACTACGGCGCCATTGGAGCGGTGATTGGCCACGAAATTGGCCATGGTTTTGATGATCAGGGGTCGCGTTTTGACGGAACGGGCCGGCTTCATAACTGGTGGACCGAGGAAGACCGGCAGGCTTTTGAGCTTCGCACCAAGGATTTGATTACTCAGTTCAACGAACTGTCGCCTCGGGGATTGCCCGACCATCGGGTGAACGGCGAGCTGACGATTGGTGAGAACATCGGGGACCTTGGTGGCCTGGCTATCGCCTGGAAGGCGTACATCATGTCTCTTGAGGGCGCTGAGCCTCCGGAGGTAGATGGGATGTCGGCCGCCCAGAGGTTCTTCCTCTCCTGGGCCCAGTCATGGAAGCTCGCGGTGCGCGAAGAAGAGGCAATTCGGCTTCTGGCTATCGACCCGCATTCGCCCCCTGAGTTCCGGTGTAATCAGATCGCTCGAAACCTCGATGTCTTCTATGAAGCTTTTGGGGTGACGCCGGAGCACCAAATGTGGTTGGAGCCGGAGAAACGAGTCTCCATCTGGTGAAACCAGGAAAACCGCGCTACTCTGGGGGCACAGGGTTTACATTCCAAAATTGGAATACATATCGGAGGACACCATGAGAAGCAAGATTTTGTTCGTTTTTGGGCTTGCGCTGGGCTACGTACTCGGCACTCGGGCGGGCCGTGAACGATACGAGCAGATTCGTGCGGGTGCGGAAAAAGTTTGGCAGGACCCGCGGGTTCAGCGCCAGGTTCATACCGTCGAGGAGTTTGTGAAGGATAAAGCCCCCGACGTGACCGAGAAAGCGACACAGGCGGCTAAGACTGTTGCGTCGAAAGTTCGCGAAGCGCGGGCTCCCAAGCCGGACGCCTCCTAGGCTTTCCCTATGGCTTCGTCCTCCGCCCGTCAGTCGGCGAAGAAGAAACCCTTCTTGTCGTTGCTGACCGATGTTCCGCACCTGGTCGTTCAGCTCGTACGCGCTGAGATTGAACTATTGAAAGCGGAGATTGCCGCGAAACTCAAAGCGGCGGGCATCGGGATCGGGCTTTTTGCTATTAGCGTTTCACTGGTCATCTTTGCTCTCCTCCTTCTCGTTTTTGCGGCGGTTTTCGCCTTAGCGTTGGTGGTCCCGCTGTGGGCGGCAGCTTTGATTAGCGCAGGAGCGGTCTTGGTTCTCGCGGTCGTGGTGGCAGGGGCAGGAGCCGCCGTGATTTCGCGCGCCAAGAGCCCAAAGCCCAGCGAGACCATTGAGAGTATTCGCGAAGACATCAGCGTTCTCCGAGGACAGCAGTAGTGTCTCGCCGCGAAGTTCGGGATTTCGTTTCCGTGACGCGAGACGACTTAGGCGCAACCCTGGATGAGATTGAACACCGCGTCAGCCCGAAAGAGTTGAGCAAGCAGGCCATCCACTGGGTGTCCACTTCCTACGACCGTAACCCTGGGAAGTGGCTACTGGGCATCGCCTTGGGAGCAGTGGCGTCGGTTGCCGCCATTTTGTGGGCGGTTACCAGCGACGACTAGGCGTTGACGTCGACCACCACGCGACCGCGCGTTGCGCCAGCAATCACGGTGGCAGCAGTCTCTCGAGCCTCGCTCAGGCTGATCATGTTCGTCACGGAGTCCCACGGGAAACGAGTAGCGTGCCTTGCCCAGAGGCCCCAGGCTTCTTCGCGGGCCGTCAAGGGCTGGCTAACGGAGTTCACGCCGAGAAGGTTGACCCCGCGCAGAATAAAGGGCATCACCGTGGTGGGAAGGTCCGATCCGCCGGCGAGACCCGAGGCCACGGCGACGCCGTCGGCTGCGAGCATGGACAAGACCGTCGCGAGCAGCGTCCCACCTGCCTGGTCGAGCACCCCGGCGAACTGTTCCTTCGCCAGCGGTTTACCGGCGAGGGTCAATATTTCTTGACGTGACACAACCGAGTGCGCACCCAGGCTTCTGAGGTAGTCCTCTTCCTCGCTTCGCCCGGTGATGGCGGTCACCTCGAATCCGGCCTCGGCAAGAAGGTATACGGCACAAGAACCAACCGCACCCGCAGCACCGGTGACGGCTATCGGCAGATTGCTGGAGTCTGGGGTAACCCCGGCGCCCTGCAGTTTTGCCACCGCGAGCGCAGCCGTAAAGCCTGCGGTTCCGATCGTTGCTGCTTGCCCGGGGCTCAGCTCCGGCGGGAGTGAGATGAGGTGCTCAGGGTTCGCCCGCAGGTTGGTCGCGAGTCCGCCGTGGCGTTGCTCACCGTATCCCCACCCGGTAAGAATCACGGAATCGCCCGCCGTAAATGGACCATCAGTGCAGGAGGTCACCGTCCCGACGGCATCGATTCCGGGAATCAGTGGGCTGGTTCTGACGACACCCGGGAAGCCTTGAAGAGCGAGCGCATCTTTGTAGTTCACCGCCGAATAGCTAACCGCGATGTCTACCGTGCCGTCCCCGAGCTCCGAGGATGCAATGTCTGTGCGGAGCGTCACCGACAGGGGTTGTGAACCACCCCCGGAAATCCACCATCCGGACGTGTGACTAGCCAAAGAGCATCGCTGCCGCTTCGTAACGGTCTGCCGGCACCGTTTTCAGGTCACCGAGTGCATCGATGAAGTCGACGCGGACGATTTCGGTTCCCCGCAGTGCGACCATGTGACCCCACTGATGGTCGTTGACCATATTGATCACGCTCATGCCAAACCGCGTGGCAAGCACCCGGTCGAAAGCACTCGGGGTTCCACCACGTTGAATGTGCCCCAAGGTCGTCGCTCGAGTTTCGATTCCGGTCGCTTCTTCGATCATGGGGGCAAGAAGCTCTCCGATACCGCCGAGGCGGGGGCGGCCGAAAGCGTCGAGTCCTCGTTCAGAGTGCGCGTCATCCATGGTGTCTAGTGAAAAACCCTCCGCGACAACGACAAGAGGCGCCCGCCCACGGTCGGAAGCCGATTGCACCCATCGCACGATTTCATCCATCGTTGTTTTTCGTTCGGGAATCAAAATGGCGTGGGCACCTGCGGCCATTCCCGAGTGGAGCGCAATCCACCCCACGTGGCGACCCATGACCTCGGCGACCATGCAGCGAGAGTGTGAATCACCGGTAGTTCGTAGGCGATCCATCGCCTCGGTGGCGATGCTGATTGCAGTGTCAAAACCAAACGTAAAATCGGTCCCGTTCAGGTCGTTGTCAACAGTTTTTGGGACGCCGACGATTGGCACACCGTTGTCCGATAACTCTTTCGCAGCAGCCAGGCTTCCCTCACCGCCGATCGCAATGATGGCGTCAATATTGTGTTCCGCTAATACCTGGTTGACGCGGTCCACACCCCCAAACTCAAAGGGGTTGGTACGAGATGTGCCAAGGATCGTGCCACCTTTTTGGGAGATGCCTTTCACTTCATGGCGAGTCAACGGCATGATGTTGGGCTCGCACAGGCCTTTATACCCGCCGATAAACCCCACAAATTCGTGTCCGTGAACGCGGGTTCCCTTCAGAACCGCAGCCCGGATAACAGCGTTAAGCCCTGGGGCGTCGCCGCCACTGGTGAGGATGCCGATTTTCATGGTTCTATTCTGGTGGGTTTGCAGAACCCTTCAATACATCTAGCTAGTTCATAGGGTTTCCCAAGACGCGCCATAGCCCCCAGTCTTATTCTGGGAGCACATATTGAGCCACCCATAAGGAGACCATCATGGCTAAAGACACCACTCCGGTTGCCGCTGTTGACCACGCTGCTGCAAATGACCCGGCGACCCCTCCCGGGCCCTACGACGACTACCCGGGAAAGACTCTGGGCATCGTGGCACTCGTGCTGGCCTTCTTTAGCCAAATCCCCGCGCTAATTCTTGGAATCATCGGATGGGTCTGGTCGAAGAACGCAGGAGTCTCGAACGTGCCCGCAAAAGTAGCGGTGGCCGTGAGCTCTGCCTTTATCTTGCTCGGCATCCTGGCACTGGTGGGCTGGGTCATTCTGGTTGCTTCTGCCTTTGAGGGAATCGGCGAGTTAGGGGGCTTCGGCCAGATGGGCCCTCGCTTCCTCGATAGCTAAAACGTCCGCCCCGGCTCCCTGAGAACCGCTGTTATCTGGCGGAAAATTTAGGGAGCTGGGGCGGAGATGCATTCCCAGCGGGGTTGGGCGTACGCTTGCCCTCATGTCTTCTGTGGTGAACAAAACTTTGTCCGAAAAAGTGAAGCCAACGGGTGTTTCTGGGGCCCAGAAGCTCGCCGATGAATCTGTTGCCCTC
>CAKZKU010000075.1 GCA_937124545.1 uncultured Microbacteriaceae bacterium
ATCCGTCCTCCAGCAGCAATTCATCAGTTTTTTGGTCATGATCAAGATCTGCCAGAAATTGGTGGGAACAGGCAAGTTAAAAATGTTCAAAAGAACACTATTAATGTTAAGCGGACCAAAAAATCCAGTCAAGTCACCTGTGATATCAGTGGAATCCTCCAGAGGAGACGCTTCCTGCACCAAACCCCCTGATATCACCGCTTTTCCCGTCAATTCCCCTTGACCCAGAAGGAAAAAAGGCCAAACTGCGGATCCAGTCCTGAGCAGATATCGCTCTCAAAAGGGCTACGAATAAACACTGTTCGGCTAAGAAAATGAAGACCCTGACCTACATGCTCACGGGAGCGCTGCTGATTCATAGCTCGCTGCAAGCGGAGGAGAAGATCGAGTTCCCGCTATCGGCTGCGACTGCCCGCAAGGTTAATGCGTATCCCCCGGAGACATACGTTACGGAATTTGGGGACGCCAATGGCCCGTTTAAGCGCGTGGGAGGAGCCGTTGTCAATGCATCAGGAGTTGACTATTTTAGCACGAGCGTAGACCGCAGATTCTCGAACCTCCATCCTAGCATAGACGATCCGAATACGATTCTGCATGTGGAGCTCTTCGTTAACGAGAAGGGAAATGGCTTTGGCGTCGTCCATAAGCGTCCAGTGAAGGATAGTGTGCCGACTAAGGAACCGGAACTCGAGGATGAGCGCCCCTACGAGCACGTGGTGCTTTGTGAGGCGGCCCAATGGGCCATTGCGAAAGGCAACACCAAGCTTTTGGAATCCCTTCTGCAAGCTGGTCTAATGATCGACTTACCACTCGATTTGGAGACAGAGTGGACTCCACTTCACTATTCAGCCGTGCATAACGAGCCTCGCGCAGCGAGGGTTCTGGTAGCGAACGGCGCTGATTTGGAAGCACGAGCCAAATACGGGAATCGCCCCATCGACTACGCATTCGAAGATGGTCAGTTTGAACTGTGCGAGATTCTGCGCAAGCCCGACAAAGAGGATCGCACGGTTGCGGGTTTTCCCGAGGATCTTCTGGATGAATTATTTCGCCGGACGGTGGACAAAGATGAGGAGATACGGTTCCTTTCGCTTAACGGGCAAGATCCGAACGACGAAATCTTAAAGTATTTCCGACGCCTTTGGCCCAACGTGCGGCCTCGCTCTCGTGCGGAGGAGATTGATCGGAAAACACAACCGGACGAAGGAGCGAAGACCAGCTATCGAGATACCAAGACCAAGGACTATGGGATTGTCGTCGAGATCAGTCTCAAGAAGACTGGCGATGACACATTCGATTGGAGTCATCGCGAGGCCACTGGGCCTTTCCTCGCTGGTGGCGGGACCTCAGGCAAGGCATCAATGAAGTATGGATATTGGCTTAAGCACGACACCAGCAGCTGGGACGAATAAAGCCGAACAAGACGTCGATCCTAACGCCTGACCCGCCGCGAGCTCAAGCAACAATGACCGTTCAACCATCAACCCAGAAGTCGGAGTGCGCCCTCGGTCAGGCGTAGGATGACTTTGACGTTCGGTCTAAAAATGGAGCATGTTTCCAAGCTTACGATTTCAATTCTGATCGATGACGATGAGGAGATCGGAGATGTGCTGAAGGATCTTCCGGACTATTGCGCTTCTACGTTCACTGAGTCCGGATCTGGGCGGTGGCACGGTGACTTTCAGATTTCATGTCCATCCGCACCGGAACTCGCAGATGGAGATTTTGTGGATGACCTCTGCCCCTATTTCCCGGCGCTTCTCGCACTCAAGAGATTCTACTCGGCGGAGTTTGAGCTTCACATCGCAGTTGGCTCCCCAGCGGAAGAGTTCTGGACCCTCGACCCGCACAGCGTTGCTCTACTTGCCGCACTTGGAGCATCGATCGACATTCAAACGGCGGTGGGGACCAACCGGACCGAACAAGGCGTCGATCGTAAGCCTGATCACGTTCCGAGTTGATCGGTCAACCTGATTCGAATCCTTACCCTTTTGTCGAGACATCGCCCTCAGATCAGGCTACGATGACTCAGACGTTCGGCAGAAACAACATGACCACTACAGCGAATAGACTTTCTTACACAGTGGCAATGGTGCTCGCCGCGCTTCTTTTTGCCGGATGTGGCACAGTCTGGATTCAGGAGCCACCGGTCACCGCAGCGGATGGTTCAAAGATCGTTACCACGGCATTCCACAAACAGTACCGGCGTGATTCCTTGAGGATTGATCGAACGCGGCAGGATGGTTCGAAGTCATACTGGATTCTTCCGCGGCTACCGAAGGAATACGATGACTACTCAGTCGTTCGAGCCACGAACAAGTCCGTTACGATTCGATTGCTCGATGATGCCGGAGCTTTGCTAGACGAATTCGTGGTTCCATATTCACAGTTCAGCCCTCGACCGACCTCAAATTAGCGGAACCGACTGACCCAGAACGAAATCAAGCCGAACAAGTCGCAGCACCCAACCGCCTGACCCGCTCCGAGTCGAATTTTCCCCGTGATTAGAACCCTCAACCCACAGTCAACGCGCGGCTGCCGTCAGGCGGTTGGTGTGCTATGACGTTCTGTCTAAAAATGAGCGACCACGCGATACGCCGAAGGAATTGGCGACGCAATTGGCTCGATGCCATTGCGTACTTCGAGGACGTTGAGACACAGCGGCGCCGGTGGCTTGATCCAACAGAGACGAATCCCCATTGGTCATTCGTGGAGATCATGTGCGGATACTTCGATGATTGCTCCCTCGATCTTGGATACCGATACTGGATTGATAAGGGGCATCTAACCGCGGAGGAGGCTGAGGCAGTATCAGAGTTTCATTCGCTTGCCGACAGTTACAAAGCTCCGAATGGCGATTACGATCGCAAGTCCGTTCTTGAAGATCCGAACTGGCACACGGTTTGCGAAGCCGCTAGAGAATCGGCATCACGGCTTCGCGTGCTTCTTACAGATGCAAACGAGAAGGCGTTGATCGAAACCCAAAATCGGACAGAACAAGGCGCAGCAGATCAACTGCCTGCCCGCCGAGACTTGAAATCTGAATGAACGCTACAACTTTAACCCTGAGATCGGAGCACGCTGTCGGCAGGCAGTGACTGTGCTCGGACGTTCGCCCTGTAAATGCACGCAAGCGGGACGCATCGCTAACTCTCATGCCGCATCTCGTCACGAAGTCTTTATTGGA
>CAKZKU010000076.1 GCA_937124545.1 uncultured Microbacteriaceae bacterium
CGGGTCTGGGGCCTAAAGCGTCGCCTGAGACTCTGTCGGCCCAAACGCCACGCGAGACAACTCGAGCTGCCCTTTCGCTAACGTGGAGTCGTTGAATTCAGAAGCAGGCTTTTCCGTAAAAAAGCTCCCTTCTACGTGTTCCCGTTGGGGGGACATTTTTTAACAAAGACGCCTTTATGCTCTTGAAATGATAGAAGCCTGATTCACTGTTTTATAGATGGTCTTGTCCTCCCCCCTCCAGCTTCTCAGGTGCCTCCTCTCTTCCTGCTCCTGGCAACCGGATTCCTATGGGCTGAAAATCCTCTCTTGGTGGTGAGAAATTCTTCCGGCGATCTGACCGAGCGCGTGGATGAAGATTTCGCGAGAATCTATCTCGATCCATTCGCCTCCTCCGATGTGATCAAGAGCGAGAAAAAGGTTCTTCAGCCAGGAGCCCCCTTTCTTCCGGTGGCGATTGATGGCGATCTTTTCGCATGGGAAGCGCTGATTGATGCGTGTGAGGAGGCTCAGGCCAATCCCACCGATCCCATTCGCTTCGCCTCGGTCACCAGTCTTCTGGATCTTGATTCCTACTTCGACTACCTCCTTGTCAATTTCTACATGCACAACATTGATTGGGGTTCCAATGGCAACAATTGGCGTGCCTTTCGCCGTCGGGGCACAACTGATAGATTTCGCTTCACCATTTGGGATGCAGAGATCGCCATGACCCCTGCCGCGCTCACGAACAACTCATCCTATTTTGATGGGAACAAGGGTGCTCTTCTCCCCCACAGCCTTCTCAAGGGCCGGAATGATTACAAAGCGGCTTTTCAGCAGCGGATCGATTTGCACTTTCATACTCCGGGAGGTGTCTTTTCGGTGGACGGGACGAATCATCAGATCACAGGTATTTTCCAAGAGGCTATTGATGAAGTAAGTCCTCTCATGAGCCTTGAGTCGGCCCGCTGGGGGGATGCCTCCCTTCAACCGGGAGAAGGAAATCCGCATCTTTACCGGGTGGATGATCCCTCCTACCAACCCGCTCCGCAATCCGGAGCCCAGTTCGGTGATTTTAAACGTTCCACTGACTGGCATCGCGACACTTTCCTGAAGGACCGCCGGACCCCGTTCCTGAACCAGATCGAGGCCGCCCTTCTGCCCGAGAACCCATAAAGCAACTCATCATGAAAACCATCTTCCACCTTTTTCTCGTCTTATTGACCTTGTCTCCTCAGTTGCCCGGAGCGGGATTGTTCATCTATGAGCCGACGCACTATTACAGTGAAGAGGATTCGCCCTTCATTGAGGGGATCCGTGCAGGAACGATTTATCTGGAAGACTTCGAAGATCAGGCCCTCAATACCCCGTTTGTGACGGCACCTGATAACTTGGGTTATTTTGGAAGCACAATCAGGGCTCGGCGACCTGACTCACTCTCATCTCGAGGGGTCGATGGAGATGACGGCGCGATTGATGGAATCGTTAATTTAGGTGATTCGTGGACAACGATCGATTCCTCCGGTTTTACTGTTTCCCAATTTAAACGCTTCGATTTTCTTCCCGATGAGTTGGGGCGCCTTCCGTCTTTTGTCGGAATCGTCGTGACATTGGTTTCAGATTTTCAGTTAGATGTTGATGCCGGAGTGAGGAATGCGGCGGGAGACAATCTCTTTGCGGGAGGGGAGTTTGATCCTCGTGACTGGTTCGTGCCCCCCGCCAATCCCATTGGGGTGAGTGATCGCCATCGCTTCATCGGCTTCTATGCGGAGGAGGGGATTGCCACGCTCTTGGTGAATAATGTTTCGCAAGTGGATCATCTTCAATACGGCTCTGCCATTCCCGAATCTTCGACAGCCCTCCTCTCGCTTTTCAGCCTTTCTTTACTTGCCCGGCGAAAAAGGCAGACTCGCAAGTCGTGAAGACCTGTGTGCAATTATTCCTCGGCACATTGCCACTGAGTAGCCTCTCGGGAGCGGGCTTGTGCATCTATGAGCCGACGCCCTATTTGAGTGAAGAGGATTCGCCCTTCATTCAGGGGATCCGTGCAGGAACGATTTATCTGGAAGACTTCGAAGATCAGGCCCTCAATACCCCGTTTGTGACGGCACCT
>CAKZKU010000077.1 GCA_937124545.1 uncultured Microbacteriaceae bacterium
AAAAAGATGTCTATTCTCGTTAATGCAGACACCAAGGTTTTGGTGCAAGGAATCACCGGTGGATTTGGCGGACGCCACGCCGGACTTAGTCTCGACTACGGAACCTCACTCGTCGCCGGAGTGACCCCCGGAAAGGGAGGTCAGACCTTCGATCACGCTGATCACAAGGTGCCCGTGTATGACACCGTGTCAGACGCGGTGAAGGAAACCGGAGCGACCACTTCCGCGATCTTCGTGCCGCCACCGTTCGCGGCTGATGCCATCCTCGAAGCGGTCGATGCTGGCGTTGATCTCGTCGTTGCCATCACCGAAGGCATCCCCGTCATGGACATGATGCGGGTGAAGGAATACATGCGCGGATCCAAGACCCGCCTCATCGGGCCAAACTGCCCTGGTGTTGTCACTCCTGGTGAAGGCCCTGATTCCACTGGCGGTTGCCGCATTGGAATTGCTCCCGGCTACATTCACAAAAAAGGAAACGTGGGAATTCTCTCCCGCTCCGGCACGCTCACTTACGAAGCGGTCTGGCAGGTCACTTCACTCGGCTACGGTCAAAGTACCTGCGTCGGCATCGGTGGCGATCCCATCAACGGAACGAGCCACCTCGATATCGTCAAGCTCTTCAACGAAGATCCCGAGACCGAAGCGATCATCATGATCGGTGAGATTGGTGGGTCGGCTGAAGAAGAAGCTGCCGCTTGGATCAAGGAGAACTGCAAGAAGCCTGTTGCCGGATTCATCGCCGGTGCGACCGCGCCTCCGGGACGCCGCATGGGTCACGCCGGAGCAATCGTCTCAGGTGGACAGGGGACTGCCGAAGCCAAGAAGGCCGCGATGGCTGATGCCGGCATCGTCGTTGCCGAGACTCCCTCGGAAATGGGTTCCGCTCTGCTCCAGGCTTGGGGCAAGTAAAGCAAATCGCTTTTAAAATCTTCCAAAGCGCGTCGGGTTCTGACCTGACGCGCTTTTTTATGTCTCTTGCTGAAATCAATGGGATTTGTATCCTCCGGCTGTCCAGAGGTTGCCGGCATCCTTCAGCTCCAATATCAACACTCGCTCTAGTTCACGAATTCTGTGAATTTCGAGGTCTTCCGCAAACATGAAAGGCACAAAAAAGAACAGCAACTGGAAACGCAGGCTTCTTTGGGTGGCTCTGCTCGTGGTTTTGCTGACCGGAGTTGGAATTTTTTTGATCTTCAATCGTTTTCACTTTTCGAATCAGGACTTTCCGTCATTGGCGTCTTGGCAAGGAAATGACAAGTTCTCCCAGAATGATGATGGAGAACGACCCCAGATCATCGGGCACAGGGGGGCTGGATTCCCTGCAATCAAAAACGGACAGCGGTTGGGTAGGGATGGCCGGGCGCTGGCAGACAAAACTAGTCCGCTGCTTATCGGGAATACTGCGGCCGCCATTCAGCGGGGAATCGAGGCCGACTTAGATTGGATCGAGATTGATATCAGGTTATCTGGCGACAACGAGTTGATGGTTTTTCATGACGAGAGCATCGATCTGAAAACGACTAGTAAGGGTAGGATCGAAGATCTTGGCAAAGAGGCAATTCAGAAGGTCCAAGTGCTGGTAAATCCTCCGGAGAGAATTCTCACTCTTGACGAAGTGTTCAATCGATTCCATTCGGATGAACGAAAATGGGTCTTCGACATCAAGGCGGTGGGAATTCAAACCGAGGTTCTTCGTTGGATTGAGGCGAAGGTATCCGCGGGCGAGCTCTTAAAAGATCAATTGATCCTTTTTGGGCGGCACGAGGTCCTCGTGGATTATAAGGACAGTGGTTATAAGCTCGGATACACGGTGACATGGGGAGCCAAAGAGGGGGTTTTGAATCGTCTCCGCGCGCTTTTTACTCCGTCGCAAATTATCAGCCGCTGCGAAGATCTTGATTGTAGCCTGCTCGTGTTGCCAACGATTTTTGCCCACCAGTCACTGGTTAAAGCTGCAAGCTCAAAGGGGATAGGTGTTTGGGTTTATGGTAGCGACAATGAGGTGGATCATCGACATTTTGCAGGGCGCGCTATTAGTGGATTGATCGTCGATGACCCCGAGGTGGCGATGACCTGCTTTAAGGGCAAATCACCAATGGCAGGGCCATTTCGCAATGAGAAAGACCAGGTGGAATGGGGCTTCAAGGATGTCGTTAAGAACCCTGATTATTTGGCTGAAGTCGGTCAGGGAATGCAGGCCGCTGATGAGGCAGCCGGGGCTGCTCAGAACTGGAGTGATGAGAAAGTCGCTGCAGCGACACGGCATTTTATTCTAGGGAAACACTGATTTAATCTCAATGGTCAACAAGGGGAAATCTTGCGAGGATTGGGGATGGAGCACCAGCCGG
>CAKZKU010000078.1 GCA_937124545.1 uncultured Microbacteriaceae bacterium
GAGCCCCTCCGAAAAAGGCACTTGCGGGGTATACCCCAGTTCGCGCGCAATTTTCCGAATGTCTACGCTGTACCTTCGGTCGTGGCCTTTGCGGTCAGCAACCGGAGTAATGGAGGACTCGTCTTTACCCAACGCATCGAGCAACAAATGGGTGAGCTCGGTGTTTGACAGCTCTGTTCCGCCGCCGATGTTATAAATCTCTCCGGATCTGCCCTTGTTCAGAACCAGGGCAATTCCGCGACAGTGGTCATCCACATGCAACCAGTCCCGAACGTTCTGACCGTCGCCGTAGAGCGGAACAGTTTTGTCATCGAGAAGGTTGGTAATAAAGAGTGGGATGAGTTTTTCCGGGAAATGGTGGGTTCCGTAGTTGTTGCTACACCGAGTGATCGAGATGTTCAAGCCGTGAGTGACGAAGTAGCTCCGCACGAGAAGGTCGCTTGCGGCTTTACTCGCCGCGTAGGGGGAGTTTGGCAATAACGGCTCGGATTCATCCCATGACCCTTCGTCAATACTCCCGTAAACCTCATCTGTTGAGACGTGAACAAACCGTGAAATATCCAGCTTGAGTGCTGCGTCGAGGAGCGTTTGCGTACCCAAAACGTTGGTGTCGACAAAGATGCGGGAATCCGTCACAGAGCGGTCGACATGGCTCTCGGCGGCAAAATGCACGATGGAATCGTGGCCCGGGAGCGCTCCGGCAACGGCCTCAACGCTTCGAATATCGCCCTCAACAAAGGTAAATCGATCCGAACCAGCGACGGATTCGAGATTGGAGAGGGTTCCGGAATACGTCAACGCATCGAAAACCGTGACATGGGCGCCGTCCAGGCCAGCAATCGCATCATTGATGACCATTCGCACAAAATTCGACCCGATGAAGCCAGCGCCTCCGGTCACAAACAGTTTCACAGTTGTCTCCTTGTTTCGCCGGTGTGAGCGGTTTGAGTCTACTTTGCGCCGGTCTCAGCAGGTGGCGCAGGCCGGCGCGGGTAGATTAGTCCCGTGGATGGGCCGGAAGAATCTCAGTCAAACGCGGCCGTGAGCCCTGAGCTCTCGATTGTTTTTGCTTATTACGAAAACCCGCAGATGTTGGAACTCCAGTGGGACGAAATTTGCCGGTATCCAGAAGACGTCAAGGCCCGAATAGAGATTGTTCTTGTGGATGACGCCTCGCCATCCCATCCAGCGGCTGGTGTTGATCGACCAGATGGGTTGCCGGAGGTTTCAATCTTCAGAATCCGACAGGACATCCCCTGGAATCAGGACGCCGCGCGGAACATCGGGGCCTACGAAGCGAAGGCTCCCACGCTGTTATTGACAGATATCGACCATGTCGTTCCGGTCGAAACGCTCCGCGCGTTGCTGGATTCCGACCTGGTTGATGGCGCCTTTTACACTCTGGGCCGGGTGAAGTATTTTGGTGGTCATCAGAGCGAGCCCCACCCCAATAGTTACCTTCTCACCAAGCAGACGTACTGGGAGATTGGTGGCCATGACGAAGACTTTGCCGGGATATACGGGAAGGACTTCCTGTTTAGGAAGCGGGCTTTCCAAAAGGCGCAGGAGCATCACCTCCCTCACCTAGTTCTCGCGAGGGTCGGCTCAACTGCAATTGCCGACGCAGGCACTCGAACAATCGGGCGGGACAACTCAGCGGGAAGGAAGGTCTGGGGTTACCTGTTGGAATGGTTGAAGAAAGCGCGCCTTTGGCGCGGCGTTCAGACGCTCAAACATCCCTATGACCGAGTGGTCTGAGGCTTTTCTCTGCCGAACCCCGTGCTTGGTAGGCTTCAACCGTGGATATTCGGCCTCTCTCGGTGCCTGGTTCCTTCGTGGTGACGCCGAAAGTCCATGCTGACTCGCGTGGTGAGTTTGTCGAATCGTTTCGCCGGGACCTCCTTCGCGATGCGACTGGGCTCGATTTTGTTGCTGCACAAGGCAACCTGTCCGTGTCGTCGCGTGGCACTCTTCGAGGTATTCACTATGCCGATGTCCCACCCGGTCAAGCGAAGTATGTGATGTGCGCGACCGGCTCCATCCAGGACTTCGTCGTGGACCTGAGGGTGGGTTCTCCAACTTTCGGGCAGTGGGACCAAGCAACGATATCTGCCGGGGAGCGCAATGCCATCGTGCTTGACGTCGGGTTGGGTCACGCTTTTCTCGCCCTGGAAGACAACACCACCGTCAGTTATTTGGTGACAGACCACTACAAGCCCCACGCAGAGCACGCCATTAATCCAGTCGATCCGGAGATTGGGCTGCAGTTTGCTCTCGATGCTTCGGAGCTGTTGTTGTCGGACAAAGATCGAGCCGCAGATAGCTTGAGCCAGGCTCACGCAGGTGGCGGGCTTCCTCGGTGGGAGGGGTAGAGGCATGAAAGGCATCATCCTCGCGGGGGGATCTGGAACCCGGTTGTGGCCGATCACTAAGGGCATCTCGAAGCAATTGATGCCCATTTATGACAAGCCAATGATTTATTATCCTCTGAGCGTGTTAATGCTGGCGGATATTAGAGATATTTTGATTATAACTACGCCTAGGGATGAAGATCAATTTCGCAGTGTCTTAGGCGACGGAAGCGCTTGGGGTTTATCTTTAAATTTTCAAGTACAGCCAACTCCAGATGGCTTAGCGCAAGCATATGTTTTAGCAGAGGAATTTCTGAACAACTCCCCCTCGGCAATGGTCTTAGGTGATAACATATTTCACGGACACGGCCTACAAAAAATCCTACATAGTGCAAATATGCAATCAAGCATATCTACTATATTTTGTTATCAGGTTGCAGATCCAAGAGAGTATGGCGTGATACAGTTGGA
>CAKZKU010000079.1 GCA_937124545.1 uncultured Microbacteriaceae bacterium
TATGCCTCCACTGGGGCAGGCGGGGTAAAGCACGCGATCGAGTCAGACAAGACTTTGGGCGGGGAAGCATTTGATGTACGGATGCAAGAACTGACTAACATCGGTGCGATAACATTAGGTGAGCAAAGTTATTTAGCAGCTGAATTTTCAGTTGTGGTTTATTCGAACTAGGAGATATTGTGGCGGTTTTCGCAGCTACTGATTTGAACATTACGATCGATGCAGTTGATTTCAGCAGCAGCATTGCTGCGGTCACACTGGACATCACAAAGGAACAGCTCGAGACGACGGCCTTCGGAGATGCTGCGAGAACGTACATCGCGGGCCTTCAAGAAGGTTCTGTTACCTTGAGCTTTCACCAGGACTTCGCTGCCTCAGCGGTAGACGAAACCCTGCACTCGGCGCTTGGCACTGAGGTTGCAATTGTTGTAAAGCCGACCTCCGAAGCTGTTTCGGCCAGCAACCCCACTTATTCATTCAACGCGCTTGTCACGCAGATCACTCCGTTCTCAAGTAACGTGGGCGACCTCGCTACACAGGATGTGACGTTCCCCGTTTCAGGAGCTATTACCCGCGCCACAAGCTAATTAGTGCTAAAGTTTGAAGCATGAACTTCAATCTTTTAGTTACTTTTCTTGATGGCACGAACCGTGAGGTCAGTGGTATTGCTGCTGACCTCGTGGCGTTTGAGGCACACTTTGACTTGAGTGTGGCCCGGCTCAACCAGGACATGAAAATTACGCACCTGCTCTGGCTGGCGTGGCATGTTCTAAAGCGCTCTGGCGAAACCAAAAACACTTTCGACAAGTGGGTTGAGGGTGTTGAGGGCGTGGAGGCGTCTGACCCAAAAGCATAAAGGGGTTAGGCGAAACCTCAGTCCATTGGCTGATTGCACAGATCGCTGTTGAGACAGGCATAAGTCCGCGCGAGCTGTTAGCGCTTGAGCCACGGATGTTGTGGACTTTGGAACGTGCGCTAGTGGCGAAGGCAAACCAGTCCAAGAAGCCACGCAAGGGCAAGCGATAGAATAGAAGCAGGATTGGAGTTGTCTTGCTTTCTACGAGTATGCGCGTCACGGGGTTGCGGGAAACTGTTGCAACTCTGCGAAAGATGGATAACGACACGCAGAAGCGCTTGCGGAAAGATATGCGGGCGGGCATTGCTGCTACAGCCCGCGAGATTGCTAATACCGTAGACGAAAAGCCTCCGCTGTCTGGTATGGGGCCAAACACCCGCCGTGGCGGTAATCCGGTGAACGGTGTGACCCGGTGGACGGGTGTCCCGAAAGCTGGCGTGCAGTTTAGGACTGGTGGTGGTAAGAGCAGGCAGATCCTGTCAATGAAGTTCACTGGCGCTCAGGGTGGGATTGGTTTGATTTATGCTGAGCTTGCGGGTTCGAGCCGTCGGCCCGGCAGACAGTTCACAAAGGTTTATGAGCGTAATGGGATCCCCGGCAGACAGCACGCGGTGCGCGGTCAGGGCGAGGCGTTCAATAGGGGCATCAAAAAGGCTTCGGGCATAAACAAACGCGGTGGTTTCTTCTTGTATGACGCTGCAATCAAGCGTGCGGGTGCGATCGAGGCACAGGGCAGGGCTTCTGTCAAGAAATATATGAAGGACGCAAACGCAGCAATCAGGAAAGCTAGGTTCGGCTTCTAATGGCTATATTTATTCCCCTCGTAACAAAGTTCAACGACAAGGGTCTGAAAGGCGCTGAGAGGGCGCTGAAGGGCTTTTCTAACTTTGCGACTGATGTTGCTCGGGTCGCCACTGCTGCGATTGCTGGGGTGGCTGTAGGGGCCGTGCGAGAGGCTGCACAGTTCGAGACCAGCTTTGCAAAAATTCAGGGTTTGGTCGGTGTTACCGCTGATGAGATTGGCGAACTTGAGGATGCTGCCAAACGGTTAGGCCCAGAGTTCGGCAAGTCCGGCACCGAGGCCGGGGATGCACTGTTCTTTATTACCTCGGCTGGTTTGCGTGGCGCTGGCGCAATAGATGTGCTCGAGGCGTCGCTCAAGGGTTCTGCGATCGGTTTGGGCGAAACTAAAACTATTGCTGACCTCGCAACCTCGGCGGTAAACGCTTACGGTGAGTCAAACTTGGGCGGTGCTGAAGCTGTAGACATTCTCGCTGAAGCTGTCCGACTGGGAAAGCTTGAACCTGCGGAGCTTGCTGGGGCTATGGGCAAAGTGTTGCCTATTGCTTCTGCGATGGGGGTTTCGTTCAACGATGTTGCGGGTGCTGTTGCAGGCATGTCGCGTACAGGTACTGACGCGTTCACGGCGACGACTCAGTTGAGGCAGATACTTGCAACCATCGCAAAACCAACGAACGAGGCTGAAAAGGCTTTGGAGGGAATGGGCCTTTCCACTGAAGGTTTGCAGGAACAGCTCAAGGGCGAGGGTTTACTGTCGCTGTTGCAAACCCTTACAGATGAGTTCAAGGGAAACATCACCGCAACGACTGAGGTGTTTGGCAACATCCGCGCCTTGTCTGGTGTTATGGACTTGATGGGGGCCAACGCTGAAGACAACGTAATGGTCTTCGAGGAAATGAATGACGGGCTTGGCATCCTTGATGAAGCTCTCGCCATCACAGCGGAAACATCAGAGTTCAAGTTCAATAAGGCTATGGCTGGCGCTAAGGGCATCCTGCTAGAGATTGGCTTGGCGTTGCTCGAGCGCTTGCAGCCTTACCTTGACAAGTTCTTAGCCTTCATGGATGAGAATGGCCCGTTCATCGAACAGATGTTCGACAACATTTTCCAGGTCGTTGAAATCCTTACTAGCAAGCTTGGCGAGCTTGGCGATGCAGTGATGCCCATCGTTGTGGATCTGTTTACCGATGAGCAGTTTATGAGCGCCCTTGAGCGTATCGGTGACGCTTTCCTTGCCATTGTGGATGAGGTTATCAAGTTCATAAACTCTGATCTGGGCGGGTTCCTACTTGACTTGACTAGCTCGGTTATCATCGGCGGTATTCAGTTGCTCGCTGGGGCGTTTGAGTTCTTGAACGAAGTATTGAGCGAGTTCAACAGGTTGCTTACTGGCCCCGTAAGGCAAACAAACATCCTGAAGGGTTTGTCGTTCGGCGAGGTTACAACTGAGATGAGGCGTGGCGGGATCGAGGGCAGCAGTGGCTACCTGAATTTCGCTACCGGTGGTGTCGTGATGCCTCAGCCTGGCGGTGTTATGGGCAGGCTTGCTGAGGTTGGGCAGCCTGAGGTTGTGATACCACTTACACAACTTGACTCGATGCTGTCCGACCGCGCCAGTGTTTCTACCAGCAAGAAGGCCGTCTACAACATCACAGTGAACGCGGGTATGGGCGTTGGTAACGGGGCGCAGATCGGCGAGCAGATTGTGACGGCGATCAAACGCTACGAGCGCACCTCTGGCCCTGTCTTTGCGAGCGCCTAATGGCAACCGTTATAGAGCTGGGCGCTGTTGAGGGGTTCATCCTTGATGACCCTATTGCTGGGGTTTTAGACAACACGGTTTATACCCTCGGCGGTACGGTGTTCAAAGACATCACCTCTAGCGTTATCAGTGCTACTACGAGCAGGGGCAAGAACCGTGACCTTGACAGGTTCAGTGCTGGCACGCTGAACATTGTTGCTAATAATGAGGATCGCGCTTTCGACCCTAACTATGCTGCCTCGCCTTACGCTGGGGCGATTGTGCCGAGGCGTGAGGTGCGGGTTACTGTGGACGGCGAACGGGTTATCTCTACGACAATAGATGACTGGAACTACTCTTACACCCCTGATGGAAACTCGCGGGCTGAAATCATTGCCACAGATGAGTTCACCCTGTTAGCCCGGCAGGTTTTGACGGCGGGGACTGCAACACCGCAACTGTCTGGGGCGCGTGTGTCAGCGGTACTAGATATGGTGAGTGTTGCGTGGCCTGAGGATAAGCGCAGCATTGACACTGGCGAGAGCACTTTCGGGGCTGATGAGTTTGACGGCAACGTTTTGCAGTACCTGCAGAAGGTTTCTGAAAGCGAGCAGGGGCTTCTGTTTATTGCTAAGAACGGTGATTTAGTTTTCCGTGACCGCCTGGATGCAACGCCTACGACTGACAGCTTGACGGCTTTCGCTGATGATGGTACGGGGATCCCGTTCACTTTGACGGCTGTGAACTATGGTTCTGAACTTTTGTATAACCAGGCAATCGTGACTTCGGGCGACCTGTCGGCGCAGGCCGATAACGATCGTTCGCAGATCGCTTACGGTGTGACCTCTTACGAGCTTGACACGCTGGTTTCTACGCAAGCTCAGCTGCAGAACATTGCCGACTTTCTTGTGCAAAAGTATGGCGACCCTGAGTACCGGTTTGAAACTATAAGCGTGAACCTGGATACTGTGGGCGCTGCTAATAAGGCAACAGTGTTGGGCCTGGAAATCGGTGATGTGGTTTCCATCAAGTTCACCCCGAACGATATTGGAGATCCCATCGAACAGTTCGGTCAGATTATCCGTATCGGGCATGAGCTGGAACCCTCACGTCACGATATGTTTATTAGCGTGGCTTCGCTAGACTGGACTTTCCTCGTCCTTGATGACGCGGTGTTCGGTACAATGGGTGTGAACCACTTAGCTTTCTAAAGGAGAATCATGGCTGGTCTTGGATACCGCACTTTCGCTGCGGGAGAAGTCCTCACTGCTGCTAACGTGCAGGGCTACTTGATGGATCAGGCAATTCCGGTGTTTGCGGATGAGGCTGCCCGTGATGCAGCGATCACTTCGCCTACGGAAGGCCAGCACTGTTTTCTCAGCGACACTGATGCACTGCAGTTTTACACTGGAAGCGCGTGGGTGGCTGCTGGCGGTGCCGGTGGCGGAGGCTTTGAAACTAACTTTCTTCTCATGGGCGCATAAGGAATAGGAATAATGGCAACCTCATACAAATCACTCGGTCAGCTAGATCTGACAACTACGTCGCTGACGGATCTTTACACCGTCCCTTCGAGCACGGAAACTGTGGTGTCCACGGTCATCATTGCTAACCGTACCGCGAGCGCGACCACGTTCCGGTTGGCTATCCGTGTGGATGGTGACGCTATCTCGAACCAGCACTACATCGCTTACGATGTTCCGGTTGCCGCGAATGACTCGACTACTTTGACTCTTGGTATCACGATGGTTGCTACCGATGTGATGACGGTTTCGGCGGGGGATGCTAACGCGCTGTCCATCAACGCTTTCGGTGCCGAAGTAACCGTCTAAGGGGGTAACTAATGGCTGTTACTTCTATGACGAACAGTTCGATTGGGAACTTTGTCAAGTATCGGAAGATGGGCGCTAAGGCTACGGGCGGTCCCTTCGGGGCGCAATATGTTGTCGTGGCTGGCGGGGGTTCTGGCGGAAACTACTACGGCGGCGGTGGCGGTGCTGGCGGTTACTTGTCTGGCACGGAAGCGTTCACAACTGGTAGCAGTTACACGATAACCGTGGGCGCTGGCGGCCCAGCGGGTGGGGGCGTTAAGAACGGTGCGAGTGGTAGCAATTCGGTGTTCGGGAGCCTAACGGCAATCGGTGGGGGTTGTGGTGGGGCACCCGCAACTGACGGGGCTGCCCTTAGTGGCGGTTCCGGCGGTGGTGGCTGGTACGCCTTCACTTCTGGGGCATCAGGCACGTCGGGTCAGGGTTTTGCTGGCGGTAACGGTTACTCAAGCAACCAACTAAATGCTGGTGGTGGCGGTGGTTCGGGTGGCGCAGGAGTTACACCTCCAAACAACGCCTCTAATGGTGGTAACGGTGGGTTAGCCACCGGTTCCGACATCACCGGTTCGCTTGTATATCGCGCAGGCGGTGGCGGTGGTGCAACCGCTAACACGACACCAGGCGCGGGTAACGGCGGAGGCGGGGCTGGTGGCAAGAACAGCGTCACCGGTTCTAGCGCGACGGTGAACTCTGGCTCTGGCGGTGGCGGTACTGGAAACGCGCCATCGTATCACGGTGGCGGCGGTTCGGGCATCTGCATCGTGAGAGTAGATTCTTCAGCGCCACTACAGATAAGCGCTGGGCTGACTTATTCAACCGCAACCGTTGGTAGCGACACCGTCTATTCGTTCACCGCCGGTTCTGGCACTTTGAGGGTTATCTAATGGCACACTACGCACTAGTCAATGAAAATAATGTTGTCGTCCAGGTCATTACTGGTCGCAACGAAGATGAGATTGTGGGCGGTGTTTCCGACTGGGAGGCGCACTATTCTGAAGAAACTGGTCTTAGGGCACTCCGCACTTCCTACAACACAAGTGGCGGGGTTCACTACAACCCTGAAACCGGAGAGCCAAGCGCCGACCAAACTAAGGCAATCCGCTACAACTATGCCGCACCTGGATTCACTTACGACGAAGCGAATGATGCTTTTGTTCCGGCAAGGCCCTACGAATCGTGGATTCTAAACGAGGACAAGATGGCCTACGAAGCGCCTACGGCGATGCCTGAAGATGGGCAACCTTACGCCTGGAACGAAGCAACACAAACCTGGGATGTAATCGACGCTTAGTTGTATTCTTTCCGCTTCCAAAACATGGAACGGTAAGCGTGCCTGAAAGTGCTGGTCGCTAGGTTGCGTGACTTCCTAATACGGTCAGTTTCGCCATAGGCAATTTCTGACTTCCAACCCTCACGCTTGAACGGGATTACTTGGATGAAGGGGGTTCCGGCTGGCACGGTTCCGGTGAACCCTTCGCGCACCATAAACGGAAAGTTTACGTTGTGCAAAAAGGTGTCGGTTTCCACTACCCCAGAGAATGGAATTAGTGCGGGATTGTCCTCATTGAGCGGTGCCGTGAATAGGCACGAGTAGCCAGCGGGTGTTTCGATTCCCCACGGATTCAAAAGTTTCGGCATCCCGTCATCGCCATGAGAGTGAGTAGAAAATTGCCACTCTGGATGCATCTCAATGCCAAGACCGTTGGGCCAGCGGTAGAACAATGAACCGTCAATCTGTTCTTCGATGTCCAGGTCGTGAGGCAAAGGGATAACGTATCCAGCCATTACCGCATCCATGACGGGCACGCACTTCCGCGCTGTACTGTTGGACTTTATCTTAAGGTTCTCGGAATTGCTTTGGACCTCATGTGTTCCACCACGGTAGGGGCTAAGAGTCTTTAGCCATTCTGGTATTGCCTGCTTCGCAGGAAATGGCGCATATGTTTCGTGAATGGAATCCGTGGTGTCTGTGAACTTGATTGTAGGCATACCGCTAACCTACTACAGGCATCCGGTAGAATGGGAACATGTCTGAGCGCCCTTGCCCTTTCTGTGAAACGTCACACAACTGTACGGGGTTCTGTGGTGCCCGATGAAACTGGTGCAACCCTGGCCTGAACAGTATTCGATAAACGCTAGGTCGCCCTTCGGCTGGCGAGTGCATCCGATTACAGGCAAAAAGAAATTCCATCACGGCGTTGATGTTGCTGCCCCCACCGGTACACCTCTTACCGCACCGGCTGACGGGGTAGTAGTGCATAAGGGTGCTGGTGGTTCTGGCGGGTACACCCTAATCATCAAACACGCGCCCGATCTTTACACGGTTTATTATCACCTACAGAAACCCTCACATCTGCTGAAGGGTACGAAGGTGGTTTGTTGCGAGCCGATAGGTTTCATAGGAAATACGGGGGCCAGCACAGGCCCGCATCTCCATTGGGAGGTCAGGCGTTCCCGCACTTGGGGTGATACGACGGATCCTGTCCCCTTCCTTGAAGCAGCTGATGAGCCGTCTAGTAAAATTGTGGGAAGCAAACCTGCCCCCGTGAAACCGATGAGCGCAAGACTGGCGAAGTTCTTTGCCATTAGGAGAGCGTTGAAGTAATGGCTGAAGAATCATCCACCCGCATAACGATGAAAGAACTGTATATTCAAGTGCAGAAAATTCAGTCAATGATTGAGAAGCTGACGATGCAGTTGCCGGGGTTGTCGGAACAGTTGGATGAACTCGAAAGAGATGTTCACAACCGTTTGAATGACCATGAGCAACGGATCCGCAAGGTGGAGATGCGAGTGTGGCAGGCGATGGCTGTGGTTGCGGTGGTGGCAGCTATTTTCCCGTCCGTGCTGGGCTTGCTCGGGTAACGTGCTTCGCCAACTGATCGAACCGTACATCCGAGGAGTGAAATACATTATGAGCCAGCCGACTTGGAAAAATCGTAGGCGCTACATCCTTGCCTCTTTTGTTATTGGGGCTTTCATGCTGATCGCTGGTTCGCTGGCAGCTTTGACGGGTGCCATGACAGACATTAGCGACCTGGTTACAGGTGGGGTTGCTTTGATAACCTTGATACTTACCAGCTACATCTTCGGTGCAGTGTGGGAAGACAAGTCACTGAACAGGAAAAAGGAGAACCCTGATGGATAAGATCCGCGATTACATAAATTATGCCGGGGAGCGCTGTGCAAAAACTGTGGCTCAGACTGCTTTGGCTGTTATTGGCTCTGGTGCTGTGGGCGTGCTCGACGTGGATTGGGTTCACGTTGTTTCAGTTTCTCTTTTGGCAGGGGTAATGTCTTTGCTTACCTCGGTACTGCAGTACGACAAGGGTGACAAGTAGTGGCTGACATTGACCTGTTTGAGAAGGTGAATGGTCTTGAGGTGCCGGTAGACCCTATGGATCTGCTGCAGTGCGAGAGCTGCCAGTAACTACTTTTTGACCCAGGCGTAAACGGTGCGCCTTGTAACCCCGTGCTTCTTAGCGATCTGCAGGATGCTGTCGTTGTCCTGATATTCAGCTTGCACGCGGGTTTTGATTTCTTGCGTAACCGCGTCTAGGCGCTCTGTTTGCCATGCCCGCAGGTCTGCAAGCTGTTGTGCGCTCATGTCTGTGAAGTCGTATGAATCTCTCATCATGCTTACACTATACACACCCTAGCTGGGCGTTGTGTTTTTGCGTGGTTATGGTATACAGTTTCTGTAACGCCTAACGAAAGGGAAATCATGGGTGTATTCAGCAACATTGAAGTGGCAATGCAAGAGGCGTATCAAGACCCGGCCCTCAGGGACACGGTGGACTGGTATGCAGCGCATATTGACAAACTGCCAGCAGGCTTGATGAGAGCTATCCTCAGCGACGAGGACTTCTTTCAGAAAGCCCTTACGGTGTACGACAATGAACGGTTCGCACCGCGACCCGCCAGCTCGCACGTTGCTTTGCAGGAGCCGGTGGTGCGTAGACGCGACCTACGGCAACCAAAGCGCTCGCGTATGTGTGTTGCAGGGTGGGCGATGATTGCCACCGCGATTGTTACGGCTGTTGTAATCCTGGCGGTGAACCTGTGATGGGCTGGGTACTCATGGCGGTAGGCGCAGGGTTTTTGTTTGCGCCCGGCATGATTGACCCGCTGGCACCTATAAACGGTGCATCGCTTATTGGCTTGGGCTTGCTCGCCTGGGCTTCGATCAAACTAATGAAGGGGACAAACTGATGGCAAGAGCAAGAAACACAGACCCGGTAACGAGCCACGAGGCTGCCGAATCTGTAGATGATGTGACGGTTACGCAGGAGTTTATTTTGCGGGTGCTACAAAAGAAACCTCGCACCGATAGTGAGCTGATTGAGGCTTACCGCAACTATAAGACAGCGCCTCGGGCTAGTGAGTCAGGGATCCGGTCAAGGCGTGCTGAGCTTGTGGCGAAGGGTTTGGTTGCTGACACTGACAGGCGTGATGTGTTGCCCTCGGGTCGCAGGTCAATTGTGTGGGGGGTGTCACGGTGAAGGTAGCCCTGGCAGACATAACGCCTGAGCTGGTTCGAAAGCTGTCTGATGACCTTGAGGAGCAAAAGATTATTTCGCTGGCTAAGAGTGAGGTGCGGGCGCTAGGTGACGAGTTGGATGCTGCTGTGCAGTTCGCCTCAGGCTTGCTCGCGCGTTGCCAGTTGCGGGCAAAAAAGTTGGAGGTTGCTGGCGTTGAGCCTCGTGAAATTGCTCGCATGTTCGATGTGCCTGCAAGGACTGTCACAGCCTGGTTGAAATCCGATGTGAAAGTTGGGGGGATTCGCTGACTTGTCGTAGGTTTGTGATTAGCTGAAATTATGAGGAAGGTAAATATGTTTGAGGTAGAACGACACCACGATGAAATTGTCATAAATTATGACGGCTGGTTGGATGTGAACCGTGAGGGGGACACAAGCTTCTTGGTAGTTAGTTTGCAAGAGGCCCGCGAGCTTTGCGAAAAGGTCTTGGAGGCAACTGTGCCTGGATCCTTCGAGGCGTTGCTTACAGCGCCCGCTAGTGACCCTGAAGATGGTTAGCGCTCGCCTGGCAGCGTGCCCGCCCAGATGCCGTATGGTTCTTGCGCCTCAACAGCGTAGGTGAAGCATTGTTCTTTGACTGGGCAGCCGTTGCAAAGGTTGCGGGCAACCCTGATGACGTGATCGCGTGTGTCTTTTTCGGGGAAGTCCTCGGGGAAAAAGAGTTGCGGTGCAGCCATGCACGGCACAGAGCCAACCTGGTTGATGGAGTCCTGCAACTTTTGATGCGGGGTGTGTCGGCGGTTGGTCATAAGGTAAGGATATCGGAACGAAAGTGGGATTCATGAGCATTGAGGAACTGTCGAAGATAATTGTGGCTTCGTGGACGCGTGACGCAACGGGTATTGCTTTGAGCGACGAGTACGCTGCTTTAGCTAACGCGTTGGAGAGCGCTGACCAGCTTACTAAGCAACAGGCTTACGAGGTTGCTTTTCAAAAGTGGATGCGGATGGTTGCGTGATTACCGCTGAGCGCTTTGTGGCGCACAAAGGGTATTTCCCGCAGGGCTGGTTGCTTGCCCGCAGGGGTGGTGTTACTGCCACTCAGGTTGCGAAGGCTGCAACTAAGGCGGGGTTTGAGCAGGCCGTTACTGATTACATTGACGATGCACAGATCCCGGACAATCCGTATATGGCTTTCGGTAGGGATTTCGAGCCGGTGATCGCGCGTACTGTTCACACAAAGTTTGGCATATTGCCTAACGAGTGGCTGATAAGCGCTGAGGATAACTCGCACCATCTGGCAACACCTGACGGGTTGTCCCCCGATCACACAATGATTGCGGAGATAAAGACTACGGGTAAGGATTGGGCTGACGGGGTTATCCCTATCCAGTACCGCAGGCAGGTGCAGTGGCAGCTTTACGTTACAGGTGCTGAACGGTGTTTGTTTGCGTGGATGAAGCGTATAGACGTTGGGGGTGTGTTTGCGCCGGCGTGGTTTGAGCCAGAAAGTTTGTGGATGGAGAGGGATGAGGGCATGATTGAAGTGTTATGTGATACCGCTGAACAACTATGGGAAAGGGTTAGTCATGGATAAGAAGGACGAAAACGTGTGGAAGGTTGCCACGAAATATGTTGAGGACTTGCGTAGTGGCGCACAGCCTCAGGAGTCGTGGCGTGATTATTGGGCTGTCGAGGGCAAGATTCTGGCTCAGAAAGCAGGCAAGTAATGGCCCGGTTCAACCTTGCTGACTATGAAACAGTCGAGGAGCGCATCAAACGCTTCTATAATGACCACCCTGACGGCAGAATCATTACTGAAAACGAAACACTGCCTGAGTACCGTACTGAAAAACTGTGGGTCGTAAAGTCTTTAGTTTTCTTTTCTGGTGAGGATCTGGAACGCGGTTGCCCCAAAGCCACGGGTCTTGCGTATGAGGTGGACAGTTCAAGTGGGCCACAACAGTCCTCTGCCCTTGAGGTTTGCGAAACCAGCAGCATCGGAAGGGCGCTTGCGAACGCTGGTTACTCGGGGAACAAACGTGCTTCTCGTGAGGAGATGGAGAAGGTGCAGCGGTTTGAGGCTAACCAGAAGGCCCGTGATTGGGTTGCTGAGGCTAAAGACATTACGGACAAGGATCGCCTGAGGTTGCTGTGGGGCGAGGCGTCGAAGGCTGGGGCACCACAGGAAGTGCTTGACGAGGTGAAGGCGCACGCTGAGGCGCAGGATGACGGTGCCTGATGCTTGCCGGTGAGATTGTAAAAGAGCTGAGCGAGCTTACCGCTGAGAACCGTAAGGGGGTTGAAGCTTTGTTTGCTGCTGAAACCCATCTGGCGCAGTGCGAGAAGGATTTAGACACGGCTGAGGCTAGCGCGTTTTTGTCTGGTGCAGGATCTGTTGCTGAACGGCAGGCGCAGGCTAAGCAAGCCTGTTCAGACATACGGTTTGAGCGGGACATTGCTAAGGCGCAGGTCAATAGGGTGCGAACAAAGTTGCGGGTTATTGAGTCGGCGATTATGGCGCAGGCTACGATGTCTAAGATCATGCAGGCAGAGATGAAGTTGTAGGCTTTGCCTCATGGCGATCCCTAAAAAAGTTTTGAAGCAGGTTCAAGAGCGCGACCAGTATTGCTGGCATTGTGGGCGCGAGGATGACCTGGTGCCTCACCACCGCAAGAACCGTGGGATGGGCGGGTCAAAGCTGTTGGATAACGTTCAGAACCTCATGATGGTTTGTGCTGAATACAACGGGGAGATGGAAAGTCACGCCGGGGTTGCTGCAAGCGCTCGCGGGTGGGGGCATAAAGTTCCAGCGTGGGAAACAACAGATGGCCCGGTTTTTGATTGCGTTGCTTTCCGGTGGTGGGTTTTGCTGCCTAACGGTTGGAAAGTGATGGTTAAGGATCTTGAGTTGTTTTAGTTTGAGGGTAGAGTGGGCGGACATATAGTTCAAAAGAGATAGCCCCCCGCGAGGTGGAAGCAGGGGGCCATCAAGAAACCGATGATAGAGCATCGGCTAGATGTAAGTCTAGTCGTAGGAGGGGCTTACGAATGAGCAATATCCACACTGATCTGAAATTCAGCATTGTGCCTGAGTGGGTGATTGACTCGGATGTGTCGGATCGCGCCGTGCGGGTGTATGCGGTGCTCGCACGCTATGCGGATAGTGAAACCTTGCAGGCGTTCCCGTCACGCGACACCCTGGCAAGGCGGGTGCGGTGTCACTGGCGATCTATTGACCGTGCTATCCAGGAGCTTGTGCAGCTTGGGGCTGTTACAAAGACACACCGGCGGGACGGTGACGCTTACAAGTCAAACATTTACACGTTGCGTAGGGTGCAACCTGGGGGGCCGGGGGGTACTGCCACCGGTGGCACTAGGGTACTGCCAGGGGTGGCAGGGGGTACTGCCACGGGTGGCAACCTAACTAGAACCACTGAACTAGAACCAGAGAACTATATTACAAGCAAAATAAAAAAGGCGACTGCTATTGCTGACCCGTTTGTTTTGGGTGATGGCTTGCGTGAAGCGATCGCGTTGAAGCACCCCTCGCTTGACATTGACGAGCAGGTTGAGGCGTTTGTTGATTTTCATACGGCTAAGGGTTCTGTTTTCAAGAGCTGGGATGCTGCTTTTCGTACCTGGTGCAGGAACGCGGTGAAGTTTGCTGAGCCTAAGACTGTGGTGCATAAGCAAGAGTTGAAGCCACCGGCTGAGGGGCCAGGCAGACGGGCTTGGGTAAAGGCGATGCATGATATGGGTGAGCACTTTGAGTGCAGGCCGGGGGAGTTTGGTTGTAGGTAGTTGCACATTTGATGGAAGGGAAAACATGAACAGGGATGCTATCGAACGGGCTGAGCGGATAGCAGCAACAGCTTTCGGCAAGCAACGGCTTGCTGAAGCACTTGCGGAAGCTAAACAATTCGAACGAAAACAATCGTTGAGCGTACCGAAACGCGGTAAAGTGAAGCGTTATGAATTCACTGAAGCTCAGATGCAGATTGCTATACGGGCGCTAGATGCCGAGGATCCAGTGTGAGCGCTGCGGTTTCGAGTGGGATCTCAACAGTACGCGACAGAAAACGGTTTTGTGTGTTTCTTGTAGGGCACGAAAAGTGCAGACAGTTCACACAAAGGAGGGCAAGTGTTTGCCCTGGCACGGGGGGTTCGCCAGTGATGATGTGACACCGCTCGATGATGACGGGCTGCCAGTGTTGCCCGGTGTCAGGGGTTGTGGGCATAATGATTGTGTGAACCCATCACACATAACGAAAAAAGAAGGGAATGATGATGGAACGGAATGAGGCTCTGATTGAGCTGACCGGATGGCTGAACGACGTAAAAGAGTTTCAGTGGGGTGTGGCCTTGAAGGTTGCGGTGGATGTGCGTAAGAGAAACCACCAGGACGAGTGGGAGACGGTGGACAAAACTATTTACGATGTGACCACTGATCAGCGCCCTGCGCTTGAGGGTGTGAAGCAGGTAAGGGTGAAGGGTCGCATTTCGGGGACTAGCACTTTTCAGAAGCGTGACGGATCTACAGGATCTGCTGTCAAAGTGCGTGCGGATGTAATTACTCCCGCCGGGGATAAGGTGAACGAGGCAGCCATCATGGGTCAGTGGCCTACAGCAAAAATTGGGCAGGCTTCTGCCGTGGATGAGAACGCCCCGTTCTGATGGCTGGTTTTCTTGTCCTGGCTGGTATGGCTACCCTCTATTTCCTGCTAGCGCGGGAGGCTGAGGGTTTGCTTGCCGGTTTTGGGTTTGTGGTTTCAGCGCTGTTGTATCTGCTGGCGTTCTTAAATGTGGTGAGAGCTAAAAAATAGTTTGTTTTTGGGCTTGCATACTTTGTGTGTACCGTATACACTTTAGGTATGACAAAGAAGGGAACCAACGACATGAACACCTACCTAAAAAACATTACCCCCGAAACAGCAACTCAGATCTGGGCTCGCTTTGAGGAGCACGGCGAGCACGATACCGTGATGATCGAACTAGGCGGAGGCAAGTATGTTGCCCGGTGTGCCGAGCACAACGTGAACCACCTACTCTGCGAGGCAAAGTAGAAAGAAAAGGAAAAGCCCCCGCTACGGCGGGGGTTTTCTTTTGTTCGATAACATGAGGGCATGACAACCAGCTTGACAATAAGCGTTTTGGGCAGGCCTTCCCCACAGGGGAGCAAGAGGCACGTCGGCGGTGGGCGCATGATCGAGGCATCAAAGTTCCTACCGGCATGGCGCAAAGCCGTTACGACGGCAGCAATGAAGTCTGTCGAGGCTGACGGGTGGGATACCGTTGCTGGCCCTGTAGAGCTCACCGTCACTTTCTATCTGGAACGCCCTGCAACCATCAAGCAGGCCAAACGCCCCCTGCCCATCAAACCGCCTGACCTTGACAAGCTTGTGCGCGGGATATGTGACGCACTTTCAGACGCGGGTGTTTGGGAAGATGATGCACAAGTAGTGAAGCTGACCGCTTTCAAAGAGTACGCCGACACGCGTGAACCAGGCTGTGCGATCCAGGTCTTTCTTTTCTGAGTTGATGTGTATAGGCTGGACACATGTTAGAGGGTTTGGAACCACCACAGAAAGCATTTCATTGCAAAGTTGCCACAGTGTTGCACGAACTTGACGCTGATGACGAGCAGATCCTGTTGCAGGCTCTTGCCGATGAGGGCAGATGGCCTGCCTATACGCTTTCGCAGGCGTTGAAAAGCAAAGGGGTGCAGTTGGGCGATACACCTATAAGGAACCACCGGCGCGGATCTTGCCGGTGTAGGTTTGCATAATGCTTGAAAACATTGAGCCTGCAAAAAAAATACAGGCACCTAAAGACTTTCGGGCTGGGCTTGAGTTTGATGGCAACGAGGGTACGGCTACCACCGAGGGGCTGCCAGAGGCACCTAACTTTGACGAGTTTCTTGAGGAGCGCGGTTACAGCGCTGATGAATATGAGATTGTCGGCACACCCCGCACCTCACAATGGCAGCGGTGGGATGGCGAATGGCTTACCGCTTACCGCTTTCATTTCCGCAAAAAGGTAACTGAGTTCCACCTGCCTACACTGTACGCCGAGGCTAAGCGCAGCAAACCAAAAGCGCCGAAACCAGTGCAATCAGGGAAAACGTTTGTCATCTGCCCTGCTGATTTCCAGATCGGCAAGCAAGGCAGCAGGGGTGGGCATGAGGAGTCCATCCAGCGCATACATGCAAGCTTTGACCGCATCGAGCAAAAACTCAAGGCAGGCAACTACGAGCAGATTGTAATCCTGGACATGGGTGACGTTATCGAGGGGGTTAGCAATAAGGCTGACATGGCCCAGATCGCAACCAATACGCTCAGCCCGATGCAACAGGTAGACCTCGCAAGCGCATTGCTGTGGGATCTCATCAAACTTGCAACTAAATATGCGCCAGTAACTTACGGCTCAGTCGCGTCTAACCATTGCCAGTACCGCGTGAGTAAGCAGGCCGTCGGATCGCCCGGCAGGGATGACTGGGGTGTAGTGATACTGCAACAGTTGCGCCGGTTAGCAACAGAGGTAGGGCTGCCAGTAACCCGCTGGCTAGTACCACAACCTGAGGACGAAGGCTTCGCACTAGATGTGTTTGGTAACGGTGAGCACATCCTCGGCGCTATACATGGGCACCAGGTCGGACGCCCTGACGCCTTCCCCGCGTTCTGGGCCAAAGCAGTATTCAAGGCCTCCTACCTTGCTGCAGTAACCACAATGGTCAGCGGTCACTTTCACCACCATAGGTGCGAGCAGATATCAGGCACCGAGGGCAGCGAACGGTGGTGGGTGCAAGCATCTACCTCAGACAACGGTTCAGACTGGTATACACGCAACCAGGGCGCAGGCGGTGACAGCACCACAGCAATAACCTGTTTTGAGCTGCAAAAGGGTGTCCCGTTCAGGGGGAAGGTAGAACTGCTGTGATGGATAATCCTGATGAAAGCGACGACTTCATGGACACACTGTTCCAGGATTTACTAGACGGCTACCCTTCAGGCGATCTGCCACCCGTTGAGGTAAAGACAAGCAAGTTCCGTGGTGTTGCCAAAAACTTCTTTGCCATGCCTATTCAGTTGCTGATGGACTTGAAGGCAGCACAGCTAGACAACGACGGTAGCGACATACTGATCCTGTTTGATGCTTGCGAGATAGCGTTTGAGGAAGAAGATTTTGAACGGCTTACCGACCTAAACATTAGGGACTTCATACAGGTCATTCACGCGTGGGTTAGTTGGAATCAGAAACACGATGAGGTTCAATAAACCCTGCATCAAGTGTGGCGTGCTGTCGTTAGACGCTATGTGTCGCAACTGCCACCGCGCTCAGGAGCGCATACGCGATAGAAAGCGCGATGCTACACCCGAACGCAAACACAAGAAGGCCACCCTCTACAACAGTTCATATAAAAGACAGGCAAAACTTTTGAGAGACCGGGGGGGGATCTGCTACCTCTGTGGGGAAGTAGTAGCCCCAGGCACGGGCCAGGCTGACCACCTCAACCCATCAGATCCGCAATCACCCCTCGCTATCACACATTCGTTCTGCAATCAGTCACGCGGAAACAAAAAGCTCCCAGGGTAGGGGGGCAGGGGCAGCACCACACACAGCCACCACAGCCACCACCCCCACCAGCACTCACCACAGCGCCAAAGAAATCCGCATAACCACAACCACACGCCTCGCACAACCGGGCAAGCATCACAGCACACCACCCACCACCCCCCCCTGCCACTTAACCGGGGTGGGGTCAAACACCGATATGTCTTTACCCCGCACCCCGTAGCCCACTATTTTGCACAAACCCGCGAAATTATGGATTTTGGGTATGATGGGGTCATGGGACTAAAAATCGAGGCTCTGCCGATTGACACGCTGATACCAGATCCGACCAATGCGCGTAAACATTCAGACGAAAACTTGCAGGCGATCGCGCAAAGCCTGAAGCAGTTTGGGCAGCGCAAGCCGATTGTGATTACTGCTGATGACATTGTGGTTGCGGGTAACGGCACGATGCAGGCTGCTAAGGGTTTGGGCTGGGATGTTATTGACACGGTGCGGGTGCCCGCTGATTGGTCTACAGCAAAGGTGAAGGCGTTTGCGCTTGCCGATAACAGGGTTGCTGAGCTTGCTGAGTGGGATGCTGATGTGTTGATGGCGCAGGCTGGCGAGCTAACTGCTGACGGTTTCCAGCTTGAGGACTTTGGTTTTACCGACGTTGATTTGGGTGTTTTTGATGTGCAAGAGGTGCAACCGCCTGAGCTTGACTCTGGGGATAAGGGTGACGTTGAACAGATTACTTTTCAGCTGCACACTGAGCAGGCGGATCTGGTTCGCCAGGCTATTGCAAGCGCCCGCTCTAATGAGGATATTGACTCCGAGTTGAACAGCAACAGCAACGGCAACGCGATCGCTTTCATATGCGGGTGGTATACCGATGGCCGAGTTTGAGGACATTGAGTTTGTTTATTGTGAGCGGTCTTTAGCGAAGCAGGTTTGCGAGAGCAGGCACTACATGAGGACTTATCCGCAGGGCGCGAAGGTGAATGTTGCGCTGATGGATGCTGGCAAGCTTGTCGGCATCTGCGTTTTCGGGTACAGCTCGCAAACCGATAAAAAGGTTGCGAAGCTTGCTTACGGTGTTGAGCGCAATCAGTATTTAGAGATGCAGCGCTTATGGATTAGTGACGATTATGGGCATAACACTGAGAGCTATGTGCTGTCGCGGATCCTCAAAAAGTTGCAAAAGGATTACGACCTGCAGCTTGTGGTGACTCATGCGGGCGGTTGTAAAGATGATTGCGGGATCGTTTACCAGGCGAGCGGGTGGCTTTATTTTGGGGCGCAAGAGAGCAGCGACTTTTATCTCACCTCGGCGGGCGAGTACAAGAACATCATTGCCCCGATGCGTTTTGGCAGGGTTGAGTCGAAAGGTAGAACACCGCAGGAGATAGGTGAGGAATTGTTCGGGCCTGGCGAGATTATTGACGCACATCGTTACTTTTACGCTTACCCGCTAAATAAGGGCATGAGGCGCAGGCTCACAAAAATGCAACTACCGTTCCCGAAATCTAGTGCTATATTTAGGCGTGACCAAGAATGGGTCACACACGGGGGCTCGACAGGTGTCGCTTCGACTGGTTCAATCCCGGTAGCCTCCACAAAAGTAGGTCAATGATGGCAAGCGCAAAAGATATCGTCATCAAGCCGATTAGCGCTGCTGACGCGAACCGGGTCATCAAGAACCTGCACTACAGCGGGAAAGTAGTGCCGAACAGTCAATTGCACTTCGGTATTTTTTTGAACGGTGTTTGCGGTGGTGCAATGCAGTTCGGGCCGAGCATGACCAAGAAGAAAATGATTGGCCTGGTTGAGGGTACGGGGTGGAACAACTTTATTGAGCTGAACCGTATGGCCTTCGCTGATTGGCTTCCACGCAATAGCGAGAGCCGGGCGATCGCGTACACCATGAGATATATCCGCAAAAACTATTCGCACATCAAGTGGGTTATTAGTTTTGCTGACGGAACTCAGTGTGGCGACGGCACTATTTACAGGGCCAGCGGTTTCCAACTAACCGATGTGCGCGAAAATAGGTCTATGCGACAGAACCCTAAAACTGGCGAGGTGATGCATGAGATGCAGGCTTACCACTTGATGCTCGGCGATGAGTTCAAAAGCTGGCCCAGGATGACCGGCTTTATGCTGCGGTATATATATTTCATTGACCCGACCTGGCGGAGCAGGCTCACTGTGCCTGAATTGCCGTTCAATGAGATTGAAAAGCAAAGCGCGACAATGTATCGTGGACAGCGCCCTGGAAGCATTATTAGCGATGCGCCTGACTTCCGGTCAGGAGAAGGCAGTGCGAATCTGACCTCAGGGCTCAAAGTAGGCGGTGCCTGATGCCTGCCGGTAGACCCTCGAAACCTATCGAGCAGAAGCGGTTGCTCGGCAACCCTGGCAAACGGGCGATGCCTGACGAAAATAGTGTCGTGCTGATGCAGCAGGTCGAGGAAGTACCGGAACCCCCGAGGCCTCTGCTCAAGTACGGGCAAGATCTGTGGGATCGCATCTGGGGTATGGGCGCGACATGGGTTTCAGATACGTCTGACCTTGAACTGCTCACCATGACGTGCGAGATGATTGACGAGCGGTGGAACTTGCGCGTCAAAGTTATGCAGTCAGATGACGCTGCTATGAGGCGCGGGTTGCGGGAACTTGACCGCCAGATCGTCACGAACCTTTCTTTGCTCGGGTTTACCCCGTCAGATCGTTCCCGTTTGGGCGTGGCTGAGGTCAAAGCGAAATCAAAACTTGAGGAACTGATGGAACGGCGGGCGGGCAGGTTTGAGGATGGAGCAAACTAGCTGGCCCCCTCAGTGGCTTACCCCGGTTCCTGTTGAGGCTATTGAGGCGGGGAGGCGCTTTGAGCCTGTTGCAGACTTTGCCGAGGCGTTTGGCATCATTACAAAGGATTCTGTCGCAGGCAAGAGCGGGGACGCGCTCGCGCTGCGCCCGTGGCAGGTAAACCTTCTCGAACACATGTTCGCTGTTGAGGGTGGTGGCTACAGGCATCAGTCGCAATTGGTCGGGATGCCTCGAAAGAACGGCAAGTCAGCCCTCGGGTCTTTGATTGCGCTTTACGGTTTGATACTGGGGCCGAAGGGCGCGGAGGTGTATTCGGTTGCAGCAGAAAAAGAGCAGGCCCGTATTGTGTTTGCTGACGCTAAGCGCATGATTGAAGGATCGAGCGAGCTGGCGGGTATTACAAAGCTTTACCGGGATGCGATCGAGCTGCCAGCGTTCGGGTCGGTGTACCGGGTTGTGTCTGCGGAGGCATACTCAAAAGAGGGACTCAGCCCCACAATGACCGTTATGGATGAGGTTCACGCTCAAAAGAACCGCGACCTATACGACACGTTCTCGCTGGCGATGGGGGCGCGTGGCAAACTTGCAACACTCATTGGCATCACAACCGCCGGGGTAAAAGCTGACAGCACGGGGCGCGACTCGATCGCCTACTCGCTTTATCAGTACGGTCAGAAAGTCGCCCGCGGTGAAGTGGATGACCCTAGCTTCTTCATGGCGTGGTGGGAAGCACCCGAGGAGGCTGACCATAAGGATCCTGAAACCTGGAAAGCAGCGAACCCCGGCTTTGCTGACTTGAACGCGGTAACAGACTTTGAGGGCGCGGTGAGGCGCACCCCCGAGGCTGAGTTCAGAACTAAGCGCTGTAATCAGTGGGTTTCTTCGCAAACATCGTGGCTGCCGACTGGCACATGGGAAGCGTGCGAGGGTGAGTTCGTGGTGTCCCCTGATGACGAAATTGTGTTGGGCTTTGACGGATCGTTCAGTGGGGATGCCTCAGTCATTGTGGGTGCGGTTGTTCCCAAAGATGACGACCCGGTAAAGGTGTTCCTTGTGAAGGCGTGGGAGAAAGACCTCAACATTCATGATGACGACTGGCGTGTGGATATAGCTGAGGTTGAGCAAACGGTTTTGGATTTCTGCCAGGCGCATCCGAAAGTTCGTGAGGTTGCTTGTGACCCGTTCCGTTGGCAGCGCTCGATGCAAGTGCTTGAGGAGAAGGGGGTGCCGATTGTCGAATGGCCTTCGACTTCGGCGCGTCGTATGGTTCCGGCTTGCTCGAAAGTTTTTGACGCTGTGACCGAGAACAGGCTTGTGCATGACGGTAATCCTGTGCTTGCCAGGCATCTTGGAAACGCGGTTACTAAGATTGACAACATGGGGCCACGGATTGTGAAAGACTCTAGAAACAGTCCTCGCAAGATTGACGCAGCGGTGGCAATGGTGCTCGCAGTAGATAGGGCACTGACAGGCGCTAAACTAGAACCGGTGCCTGAGTTCTTTGGATAGGTGATATGAGTTCAACTTTGCAAATCGTAGGCGCAGCGACAATTGTTGCAGGCGTGACCCTTATCTCTGTCCCGGTGGGGCTTGTGGTCGGTGGCGCTGTTCTAGTGTTACTCGGATTAGCTTTGGGGCGATAAGTGGTATTCAATAAACTTTGGGAAGATCGGGCAATCAGTTTTCAGTCAATCTGGGAAACCGGTGACGATCTTTCGCTCGGCAACCAGTCCGGCACTCACATTGACGAAGCAAACGCGCTAACTATCGCAGCGGTTCATTCTGCGGTGTCGCTGATCGCTGACACGGTGAGCACATTGCCGGTTGATTGCTATTTCCGTTCGGATGGCAACCGTAGGCCTTTCCGCCCGAAACCGTCATGGGTTGGGCAGCCTGACGTGAACTTCAACGGTCATGCCGTTTTCTATAACAGCCTGCTCGTGTCGTTGCTGGTAGATGGTAACGCGTTTGTGCGCGTCTTTAGCAACCGTGCTGGCGAGGTTGTGAACCTAGTCGTATTGAACCCAAACACTGTCGAGATTTCCCGCAACGGTAAGGGCTTGCTGGTGTTTACTGTGCAGGGTGAGGACAGGCCACTCACATCTGAGCAGATCCTCTACATCCCCGACCTGCTGCGCCCTGGTACGGTGCGCGGTGTTTCACGGGTTCACGCTTTGAAAGAGAACCTCGGACTGTCGAAGGCGCTTGAGATGTACGCTGCGACCTTCTTCGGGCAAGGCACTACTTTGCATGGTGTGATTGAGTACCCCGGCGCACTCACATTAGAGCAGGCCGATTCTCTCCGCGGATCGTTCGACAATGCCCATCGGGGCTGGCGCAAGAGTGGTCGCACTGGCGTTCTGAGCGGGGGCGCAAGCTTCAAACCGACACAGGCAGACCCCGAGAAGTCGCAGGCTTTGGAAGCCCGCAGGATGGCTGTTGAGGACATTGCGCGGATCTGGCGTATCCCGTCACACATGCTGAACCTGCCTGGCACGAACACCTATTCAAGCGTCGAGCAAAACATGCTGGGCTTCGTCACTCACACGTTGCGCCCGTATGTAACCAAAATTGAGGACGCAATGAGTTCTCTGATGTCGCGTTACCCTGGCGGGGCTGAGGCGTTTATCAAGTTCAATATGAACGGGCTCCTGAGGGCTGACATTCAAAGCCGGTTCAGCGCCTACTCAACTGGTTTGCAATCTGGCTTCCTGGCAATCAACGATGTGCGCCGGTTGGAAGACCTTAGCCCGCAAGAGGGCGATGCTGCTAGTGCGGTGCGGGTGCCCTTAGCTAACGTGAACCTGTCTGAGTCTGGTGTGAAGGCTCAACGCGAGAAGATACAGATGGTGCGCGATCTTGTGTTCGCAGGTTTCGACCCGGCTGAGGCTATGGAGATGATTGGGCTGCCCGCTGTATCGCACACCGGTTTGCCTTCTGTGCAGTTGCAGGGCGTGGCACAGGTAGACCCCGAGGATCCCGATTCGGTTTACAAAGATGAGGTCACCTAATGCCAATAAGCACGAGCGCAATCACACTGTCGAACACCACGGCGACCGAAATTGTGGGTGGGGATAACATGCCTCACGACGTCACGATTCACAACATGACTAAAAGCTCAAACGAGTATGTGCATATCGGGCCTGCAGATATGACCCTGGCGAACAGTATCCACATTGACCCAGGCCAGACTATTCATCTGACCCTCCGCCCCGGCGACGTACTGTACGGCATGTCTGACCCGAACGGCCTTGAGGTCGGCATCTTAGATATTCAAAAAAATGACTGAAACGAGAGATCTTCCTGATAACTACCGCCCCGCGACTAGCGAGGACGTCCCCGAGGGGCGTGCCTGCGGTAACTGCCTCTTTTTCAACGAGGACAACCTTGATGCTGAGGGTCGCGCCTGGTGTGAACGCTGGGATGCTTATGTTGAGGGCGGGCAGTATTGCAACGCGTGGCAGGGGCGCGATGAGGCGAGAGCTGAACCTGACGAGCTTTCTGTGAACGACTTTGTGGAGTGGAATAGCTCTGGCGGTATGGCGCGGGGACAGATTACCCGCATTGAGCGCGATGGCTCGATAGATGTACCCGACAGCGACTTCACCATCAACGGTACAGAGGATGATCCTGCAGCGCTAATACGGGTTTGGCGTCAGTCTGAAAACGACGAGGGGCGTATGGAGTGGAACCCCTCCGACAGGCTTGTAGGGCACAGGTTCTCAACCTTGACGCTGATTGCCTCGCTTGCTGAGCGATCTGAGAACCGAGATGTAGACCTTACCCCGCCCGCCTATATGCGTGCTAGTGCCCGCAGAGGCCTTGAGTGGCACGCTGAGGGACTTTCAGGCGATGGCCTACTAGATAGGACTGTGCGTGAGGCTAGGGCTTTAGCGCAGGGTTCAGTGACAGCTGAGAAATGGGTTCGCTTGCGGGCGTTCCTTGCACGGCACATGGTTGATTTCGACGCCCCCGCAGCTTCTCCCAGCAGCGATGACTTCCCCAGTCCTGGTGTGGTTGCGATTGCTTTGTGGGGTGGAGGCACGACTCGCCGGTCAGCGCGACGCGCTATGGATTACGCGGAGGGTGTCATTGCTAGAATAGAAGCAGAAAATGAAGGCCGAGTTAAGGGGCAAGCATTGAGCAAGATGGAAACCCGCGTCACTGTCACCGATTTTGAGGTGCGCGAAGAAGCCGACGGGATGCACCTTACTGGTTATGCAGCCCGCTTCAACGAGGCCTCAGAGCCTCTACCGTTCAGGGAATATATTGCGCCTGGCGCTTTCAAGCGTTCCCTGCAATCCCGCAACGATGTAAAACTTTTGTGGAATCACGACAGCTCAACCGTGCTGGGATCCACTCGCGCCGGGACGCTCAACCTTACCGAGGATGCACAGGGTTTGCGTGTGTCTGCGATTTTGCCTGACACTCAGGCTGGGCGTGACGCTAAGGTGCTCATCAACCGTGGCGATGTTACAGGTTTCTCTTTCGGTTTCACAGTGCCCTCGGGTGGCGACTCATGGAACGAGGACGGCACCGAGCGCACCCTGAACGCTGTACGCCTGATGGAGGTTTCCACCGGTGTTGCGTTCCCCGCATACCCCACAACGAACGGCACCGCTTTGGTTCGTGGCCTGGATAAGGTTGCTGAGCGGGCTGAGGTAGATCCTGACGCGCTCGCTGACGCACTGCTGAAAATTGAGAACGGTGAGGACATCAGCACTGATGACCGGCAACTGATTTCAAGCGTGCTGGATAAGCTGGCACCGGTTGAGAAGGTCGAGGAGCCTAAGGGTGATCTGGACATGCTTGCCTTGAAGAAGAAAAAGCTTGAACTGCTGATGGGTTTCTAATGCCTGGCAAAGACAGATACGGGAAGGGCGGTAGGCGTAAATAATGGCTACTAAGGATGAAATTAAGAAGGCACTGCTGCGGGTAGCGGGCGACCCTGTTTCTGGTTCGATCCCGGCTCTGGTTGATGAAATGGCTGATGCTGTGTTGGCTTTGGACAATGCTTCTGCTGAGACACCGAAGAAGGTGAAGCCCGCTAGGGGCACTGTTCAGCAGGCAGAAAAAGAAACTCGTGTCATGGAGGCTGTAGAACAGCGCTAACGAGTTCCCCCCTGCCGGGTTTTCCCCTCTTTGTTCCGGCAGGGGGTTTTCTGTTTTCTGAAGCAGGGTAAACCCCTACAGGTATCATGGTGGTATCAGATTCGTGCGTCACCGCTGCTGATAGCTGTTGAGCGTCACCGCCATAGCGAAACAAACTAATCAACCTAATTGGAAGGACATTCTATGTCTGAGTTCATCAAGACTCAGGAAGAAGCCCGCGCCAACCTGACAATGCAGATCCGTGAAGTTATTGACGGTGCAGAAGCAGACAAGCGTGGACTTGACTCCGCTGAGTTGCAAAAAATCGAAGCTATTGAGAGCGACATCCGCAAGGCTGACGAAGCCCTTGAGGTTGCTCGCCGTTCTGCTGACCGGCTCGCACAGGCTTCTGAAGCTTCGCGTGGCCTCGAGGTTGTCGAAGAAGCACGCGGTGCAGCCGATGTGTTCCGTTCGATGGCTCGCGGTGAAATCCGTGGACACGACTTCACGATGGAAAAGCGTGCCACGCTGGTTCCCTCTGCGAACACCGTTCCCGTGGACTTCCTTGACCGCGTTTACGCTTTGGCGAAACTGGTCGGCCCTTACCTTGAGACCTCTGAGGTTTTCAACCGCGACTCAGGTTCCGACCTTCGCGTTCCGGTAATGACCGCTTACAGCACTGCAACCGAAACCGCTGCTGGTGCTGCTATGGACGAGTCCGAGAACACCTACGGTTCTCTGCTTCTCCAGCCCGCAAAGCAGGGTTTCATCGTGAAACTTGCGAACGAGCTGATCACCGACGCAGGGTTCGACATTGAGTCCTCGATCGCCGAGAACGCTGGTGTCGCAATCGGTACTCGCGTGAACACCATCGTGAACGCTGCTGTTGAGGCCGTTGCTGGCGACGGTGGAACGGCTGCCTCGGCAACCGCCATCACCGCTGACGAACTCATCTCGCTTGCGTTTAGTCCTGATGGCATGGTTCGACTGCTTCCCGGAACCGGGTTCATGGTCGCACCTAGCACGATGGCTCTGATCCGCAAGCTGAAGGACTCGGATGGTCGTTACATTCTCGACCCGATCGTGTCCTCGACTGACGGTAACGCAAGCGCAACCCTGTTGGGCTTCCCCGTTTACGAAAATCCGGCCGTTGATGCAGCTACGACCGGAAACAAGGCTGTGCTCTTCGGACACTGGCCTTCGGTCAAGATTGCGACCACCGGCCTCGAGACTTCGGTTTCGACGGACGCGTACTTCGCAAACGACATCACCGGATACCGTTTCACCTACCGTGTCGCTGCAGGCGTCGCGAACGGTGCGAACCACATCCACGCGCTGACAATGGGCTAAGCCTAATCAGTCTGGGGGAACCCCTCACCGCCTGTTACGGGTGGTGGGGGGTTTCTTTTTCGAGCGAATATATTTCGAGGAACGCGCCCCAATAACTTTCGAGATAGGCTTGAACATAGAAGCCGAAGTCGCTGTGTGGCAGGAGCCTCTTTAGAAGCCGATCCTGGTCGTTGATGCGCTCGATCGTGTCGGCAACCTTGCCCCACCGCATTGCAAGGAACTCTCTGCGCTTAGCTATTTCAAAGGTTCCACCATACGGATAGTTGTCCCAGGGTTCGCCATAGTCCACAGCATTGCGCCAGTCACCTGACGCTATGAGCGCTGCCAAACCGTGACCAACGTGCTTTATGGAGCACTCATCTTTGTCACCGAGCCTCCATATTGCGTTTAGTTGCTGGTTCAGCCGGTGGATGTTTTGCTGGTCTGTGCGCTTGGACAGGTCGCATTGGGTTGAGGTGCTCATACTGTCACCACCCACAATTTACCGCGTAGAGTGTCCCCGCCATACACAATTTCTGCCGGTTCCTCCTGCAGGTCAAAGCGCACAGTGCGTAGCACGGCTAATTCTTCATTTTCGCTGACGCTGAGTTCCCAATACCAGTCACTAAAGGTGTGTCGCTTGTAGCGCCATTCGTGCTCAGTGGTTTGGGGGTTCCATTGCCTCAGCGTTATACGGCAGGAAACTTTTGCGCTGCCGTCGGCTGTGTCTGGCCTCCATGTTTCAACTACATAGGTGTTCATCGTTATACCCTCACTCCGTACATCTGGGCAAACACTGCTCGCCTAAGCTGTGCGCTTAGCCCTAGCTGTTGTGCCTGCAATTCAATTGCGCTGATCTCGAACTCGGCTTGCTTGGAATCTTGCACGGATCCTGCAAACGAGAGCAACCTTGCGCTCACATATTGGCTGGTCAGTTCTTGTAACATGTGTTCCCTTTCTTTGTTACCTAAAGTGTATACCCTACACAGCGAGTGAGCAACCACAAACCAAACACATAGCCCGCGATAGAATAAGGGTTGGAGGTTTTTATGGCTATTGAAAACGGGTACGCAACACTCGCCGACGTAAAGGCAGCACTGCGGATAACGGACAACGTAGACGACGCCCTGCTTGAGATAAGCATTGAGGCAGCATCGCGTGAAATTGACGGCTGGTGCGAACGGTTTTTTTACAGCACAAGCGCGACTCGGGTTTACCTGCCCACCGACGGGCTAACCACCTACACCGATGACATTCAAAGTGTTACCACCCTAAAAGTAGACACCGGCGGTGACGGGGTTTTCGACCAAACGTGGACGACCTCTGACTACCAGCTCTCACCGCTGAACGGTATTGCAGGCGGGATCGAAACCCCGTTCAACACTGTTAGCGCAATCGGGGACTACCTGTTCCCGATTTACCAGCCCCGCAACGTTGAGGCGCAGCAAGCATCCGTGCAGATCGAGGGCGTTTTTGGTTTTGCCTCAATCCCGACAGCGGTCAAGCAAGCCTGCATCATTCTCTCTATGAGGCAGTTCAAGCGGTACGACTCCCCAACTGGCGTAATGGGGTTCGGCGATCTCGGCGTCATGCGGGTGGGGCGTGTGGATCCCGATGTCGAGAAACTCTTGATGCCGTTCAGAAGGGTAAGAACAGCGTGAGCATCAGCACAATCCGTGACGGGTTAGCAACTAACCTCGCCACAATTTCGGGGCTGAGAACTAAAGCTGACATCCCTGACAACCCTTCCCCACCTGTTGCCGTCGTATCCCTCAACACTGTGTCCTATGACCAGGCCTTCAAGCAGGGGTTAGCGCTCTATAACTTCACCGTCACCGTCATTGTGGGGCGCGTGTCGGAGCGCACAGCACAGTCACGACTCAACGCGTATGCCTCCACTGGGGCAGGCGGGGTAAAGCACGCGATCGAGTCAGACAAGACTTTGGGCGGGGAAGCATTTGATGT
>CAKZKU010000080.1 GCA_937124545.1 uncultured Microbacteriaceae bacterium
ATCCGCCATGCCGAAGTTCCGATTGTTGGAGATGTCAAAGAAGTGCTCCAGGATCTTTCGGGCGCTTTCGCGGAATCTGTGAAAGCTCACACACCCGATTACTCGCAGTGGTGGGAGCGCTTGAATTTCCTCCGCGAACAATTTCCTCTCGGCTACGACGAACCAGACGATGGATTGCTGTCGCCTCAGGGTGTCATTAAGAAAATCGGCGAAATGTCCGGCCCAGAAGCCATCTACGCCGCAGGAGTCGGGCAGCACCAAATGTGGTCGGCCCAGTTCATCCAGTACGAGCGCCCGAATGCTTGGTTGAACTCAGGGGGAGCCGGGACCATGGGATACGCGGTTCCCGCGGCGATGGGAGCCAAAGTCGCCGAGCCCGACCGCCTGGTGTGGGCCATCGACGGCGATGGTTGTTTCCAAATGACGAACCAAGAGCTGGCCACCTGTGCGATCAACAAGATTCCGATCAAAGTTGCCATCATCAACAACTCGTCACTGGGAATGGTTCGCCAGTGGCAATCGCTGTTTTATGACGGCCGCCATTCCTTCACGGACCTCGACACGGGCCATGACACAGTCATGGTCCCGGACTTTGTGAAGTTGGCAGACGCCTATGGCGCATTGGGGATTCGGGTGCGCACCCCCGAGGAAGTAGAACCGGCAATCAAACTGGCGATGGAAACAAACGACCGTCCGGTTGTCATCGACTTCATTGTCAGTAAGGATTCCATGGTGTGGCCGATGGTTCCGCAGGGCGTGGGGAACTCTCAGGTCCAGTACGCCAGAGATCACGCGCCCGATTGGGACGAGGAGTAATCGTGAGTCACGTACTTTCGTTGCTTGTTGAAGACAAACCAGGCCTCCTGACCAGGGTCGCCGGTCTGTTTGCGCGGCGCGGCTTCAACATTGAGTCGCTCGCTGTCGGGAAAACTGAAATTCCTGGCTTGTCCCGAATCACCGTTGTGGTGGATGTCGAAGACTTACCGCTCGAGCAGGTCACCAAGCAACTCAACAAACTGATTAACGTGTTGAAGATTGTTGAACTTGAGCCTGAGCAGTCGGTCCAGCGTGAGCACATGCTGATCAAAGTTCGTGTGGATAATTCCACACGCTCGCAAATACTTGAGGCGACGAACCTCTTCCGCGCTCGGGTTGTTGACGTTGTCACGGATGCGCTCGTCATTGAAGTGACGGGAGACTCGGCAAAAGTCCGAGCATTATTGAAAGTTCTCGAGCCTTACGGAATTCGAGAAATTGCCCAGTCTGGCCTCTTGGCTATTGGACGGGGCTCAAAGAGTATTTCGGACCGACTGAATAAGAACTAGGCTTTGGCCTGTCGCAACCCCAAGGAGAAAAAAGCCCGTGACTGAGATCAAGTACGACACTGACGCCGACCTCAGCATCATTCAGGGAAAGAAAGTAGCGGTTGTGGGTTACGGCTCACAGGGTCACGCACACGCGCAAAACCTCCGCGACTCAGGGGTCGAGGTTGTTGTTGCCCTGAAAGCCGGGTCCGCCTCGACTAAGAAAGCTGAGGAGGCAGGGTTTACGGTCATGTCTAATGCGGAGGCCACCAAGTGGGCCGATGTCGTGGTCATCCTTGCTCCGGACCAGCACCAACGCCACCTGTACGCCGATGACGTTGCTCCCAACCTGACGGCTGGGAAAGCCTTGGTCTTTGGCCACGGATTCAATATTCGATTCGGCTACATCACTCCTCCGCAAGACGTCGACGTCATTTTGATTGCCCCCAAGGGACCCGGACACACGGTCCGCAGAGAATTTGAAGCTGGGCGTGGTGTTCCCGTCATCGTCGCTGTCGAGAACGATGCCACCGGCGGCGCATGGGACCTCGCTTGGTCCTACGCCAAAGGGATGGGAGCGCTTCGTGCCGGTGGAATTACCACCACTTTCACCGAAGAGACAGAGACCGACCTTTTTGGCGAGCAGGCTGTTCTGTGTGGTGGAACCTCCCAGTTGGTTCAGTATGGGTTTGAAGTCCTCACCGAAGCCGGCTACCAGCCCGAGATTGCCTACTTTGAGGTTCTTCACGAACTGAAACTTATCGTTGACCTGATGTGGGAGGGCGGTATCGCGAAACAACGCTGGTCCATCAGTGACACTGCCGAGTATGGCGACTACGTGTCGGGGCCTCGAGTCATCTCACCTGATGTCAAAGAGAACATGCAAGCAGTTCTTGCGGACATTCAGTCCGGTGCCTTCGCCAGTAGATTCATTGCTGACCAGGATGCTGGTGCACCCGAATTTGCCGCGCTTCGCGCAAAAGGTGAGGGTCACCCGATTGAGGCAACAGGCAAAAAGCTCCGCTCGCTCTTCGCGTGGAAGCAGAGCGACGCCGACTACGTGGACGGCCAAGCCTCCCGATAGCGGCTGGCCTCTCGCACACTCGGCTCTCCTTCCAGCGTGAAAATATTCGTGGGTGGCGCCCAGCGAAGCGGCACCTCGCTTGTGCGGTCCATTATTGGATCGCACTCCCGCGTGGCATTTTTTCCCTACGACGTGAAGTTGTGGACCAAGCACCTAATGGATTTTTCCTCGTGGGATTTTCGTGATTCGGACACAGTGTCGCAGGCTGTCGACAGGATCCTTGTCGATGAGAAAGTCGTCATTGCGGATGTTATTCCTCGGCGAGAGGCCGTGCTGAAACGACTGGCCCTCATCGAAAGGCGCGAGATCACGGCCACAGATATTTTTGATGCCTTTTTGCTGAGTTATGCGGATCTCCGCGATCGGGACATTTATGGGCTGAAAACTCCCTGGAATGAGTTTTATGCAGAAGATATTTTGAACGCCTATGACGATGCAGTTTTTGTGCACGTGATTCGTGATCCCCGGAAGTCTGCGCTCTCGGCCATTTTTGTCGACGGTGGCTCATGGTTTTACGACCCGATGTTGCATCTCACCCGCTGGAAGCGATCCGCGAATCTTGCCCTGGAAAACAAGGAAAAATTTGGAGACCGGTATCAGGTTGTTCGATACGAGGATCTCGCGAAAGACCCGGCGAAAGTGGCAGCTGAGCTTATGCCTTCCCTCGGGCTCGCTTACGAGGAGGGAATGGAGCGGGGAGATAAGCAGCCAGGATGGACCGGTACCAACACGTCCTTCGCCCCTTCGGAAAGCTCTGGACAACGCTCCCCTCAGGAATTACCTGCGGGGTTAAGGTTTCTCTACGAGTCGAGGCTGGCGAAAGAGCTGGCTCACTTTGACTACAGCGTGTGCAAACAATCGCCGCTGCGCGTGGCTGTTGCATTGCCTGGTCTCTGGTTACGACTCGTTGCAGTCTTCTTGCTTCACAGGGGAATCGAAGTGAAGTCGTCAGTGGGTAAAATGGGGCTAAGACTGCGCTCCCCAAAGCCCGTCACCTCTGCGTAAAGTCAGGAAAATCTGTGGAAAAGCCCGTAGTCCTCATCGCGGAAGAGCTGTCCCCGGCCACTGTTGAGGCGTTGGGGCCAGATTTCGACATCCGGCACACTGATGGCGCGAATCGCTCCGACCTTCTTACGGCGCTTCCCGAAGCTCATGCAGTTCTCGTACGATCCGCGACCCAGATGGATGCCGAAGCGCTGAAAGTCGCAACCAAGCTCAAAGTCATTGCTCGCGCAGGTGTGGGCCTCGACAACGTTGATATCAAGGCCGCCACCGCAGCAGGCGTGATGGTCGTGAACGCCCCCACGTCCAACATCGTGAGTGCTGCGGAGCTAGCTGTCGGACATCTCCTGTCTCTAGCCCGGCACATTCCTCGCGCCCATGCTTCACTGGCAACGGGTGAGTGGAAGCGCAGCTCCTTCACGGGCGTTGAGCTCTTTGAAAAAACCATCGGGATTGTTGGGCTGGGTCGGATTGGTGGGCTCGTAGCGGAGCGCTTGTCAGGTTTCGGTGCCCGTCTCATTGGTTTTGATCCCTACGTGCAACCCGCTCGGGCCAGCCAAATGGGCATTACTCTCACCACGCTTGAGGACTTGGTCAAGCAGAGCGACTTCATCACGATCCATATCCCGAAGACACCTGAGACGACCGGGATGATTGGTCTGGAAGAGCTCCGGTCTGCCAAGCCAAGCCTGAGGATTGTGAATGCCTCACGCGGCGGAATCATTGATGAGGACGCCTTGTTCCAAGCGCTATCCGAGAACTGGATTGCGGGGGCGGGAATCGATGTCTTCACCCAGGAGCCACCCATAGGGTCTCCCCTTCTTGACTTGCCGAACATCGTTGTCACGCCTCACCTCGGCGCCTCTACGGATGAGGCTCAAGAGAAAGCTGGCATCGCGGTGGCGAAGTCGGTGCGGCTGGCCCTCGAGGGTGAGATGGTGCCCGATGCTGTGAATGTGGCCGGTGGCGTCATCGACTCCTCGGTTCGCCCCGGCATTTCGCTCATGGAAAAGCTAGGGCAGGTTTTTGCGGGGCTCTGCCCGGCTGCCATAACGAGTATTGAGGTGGAGGTGCGTGGCGAAATCGCCGAGCATGACGTCTCAGTCTTGAAGTTGGCAGCGCTGAAGGGTGTCTTTTCGCGGATGGTCAGCGAACAGGTCAGTTACGTGAACGCTCCCCTGATGGCGGAGGCTCGCGGAATGGACGTGACGTTGACCACAGATGAACACAGTTCGGACTATCGCAACGTCCTGACCATCAAGGGCGTTCTTTCTGACGGGCAGATCGTTTCGGCATCGGCAACGCTGACCGGCTCGAAACAGACGCAAAAGCTGGTCGGCATCAATGGTTACGAGCTCGAGGTGCCGCTCGCAGCCCACCACATTGTGATGATGTACGAAGATCGGCCGGGAATCGTTGCGGTCTATGGAAAAGCATTTGGCGAAGCGAACATCAACATTGCGGGTATGCAAATTGCCAGAGACACCGTCGCGGGCCAAGCCCTGAGCGTTCTGACGGTTGACTCCCGAGTCCCCGATGAGCTTCTCGCCGAGGTTGGGGCGGCTATTTCCGCAACAACAATGGCGCCGATCGATGTCGTAGATCTCTAACAGTGAGTGTCCACCCAGGGGACAACAGTGAGCTTGTTTCTCCTGACCTAGCGGAAGCCCTTCGGGTTTTTTCGCGCCAGAAGCCCACCCTCATCGCCTTGGACTTTGACGGCACCCTGGCGCCACTAGTCGATAACCCGATGGACTCCCGCATGCTCCCGAAGGCGCGCGAGGCTCTCTTGGAATTGGGTGGCCTAAGCGGAG
>CAKZKU010000081.1 GCA_937124545.1 uncultured Microbacteriaceae bacterium
ACCTATGGCTGTTGATGCAAAAGTAGGTAATAACTGGAAGGAGTGCCACTGATGGATAGAGAAGAGATACCAGCTTGTAAGAGTGAAGAAGAGTTTATGATAGATGAGTTTGAGAATGAGGGTGGGGCTGTTGTTAGCTACTCTTTTGATGTTAGTTATGGAATTGAAGAAGATGATACTATAACTAACCCTCAGCACTACAACACTGGTGATATAGAATGTATAGACGCTATTAAGGCAAGTCTTACAGAGGAAGAGTTTAGCGGATATCTTAAAGGCAACATACTCAAGTACGTGTGCCGGTACAAACACAAGGGGATGCCACTAAAAGATTTGATGAAGTCCGAGTGGTATCTACAAAAACTTATCAAGGAACAAAAAACCAATGAAGAATAATTATTTTCCAAAAAATAACTTTATAAGAGCCAGCTCAGGAAAACCCTTTTTTGGAATATTTGGTCCTATTAATATTAACGATGAAGCTAGTTGGGATTACGCAATGACTGCGACTGAGGAAGATGTAGTTTTTTTACCTCTATATTGGGATAAATATAAAGTTGGTCAGAATGCAGGAGGTGGATATGATTGGGTAATTGAAAGTGGTGTATCTGGTATCAATTACTTTTATACCTATGTTGCTTCAACCCTAGACTATGCTATGGGCTGTGCTTATCCTGGTTTTAATGATTTCTATGCAGAAGGTGGTTGGGGAAATAATTATTTTTATCTAGAACACAATGACGGAATATTATTGAACCAAACACTTGACTTGGCTATACAGAATAAAACATCAATAGATGCTTTACAATTAGTGACTTGGAATGATTTTGGAGAAGGAACCATGTATGAGCCTACTTATTAATATGTATTCAACCTGTTAACTAATTTACAAGCAAAATTAGGTGTTTCTTACTCTGAATATGAACTCCAACAGATATATCGTTTATTCGATCTGAGAAAAAAATATTCAAATGATCAAAGCATTCAAAATACATTAAACCAAACTAGAGACTATTTTATAAACTATCAGGTAAGTGATGCCATAGCACTTATGGATAATATTGAAAGTTTAGATGACCAAAAACTATACTATATAAAAAACAGATTCAATAACAATTACTGGTGGTGGCCAAGGTGCCATTGAGGGTTGCCACATACTGCGTGGGCCCATCGGCCTCCGGTCGGTATCGGACATTCAGCCGGCGTGATTGGAAGGTCGTGCAGTTAGAGGTCGAGGTCAGCTCGCGGTACGCCTCTTGGCTGGGCACCCAAGCCTCAATGTCGTATTTGCGCGCTGCACTAGAGCCCAGGTCCCCGGCAGCAACATCAATCACGCGATACGGAAGCTCCAGGGCCTGGAGCATCTGCTCTTGAAGCGCCACCATCCGCTCGTGTTCTGCTTCCGCGTCTGCCGGGTCGATGTAAGTGAACATCTCCAGCTTCTGGAACTGGTGCACGCGAATAATGCCTTTGGTGTCTTTCCCATACGAGCCTGCTTCCCTCCGGTAGCAGGTGGAAAGACCGACGTAACGCAGGGGTCCTTGGTCCAAGCCAATGATTTCGCCGCTGTGGTAGCCGGCAAGCGCGACCTCGCTGGTGCCGGTCAAATACAGGTCATCCGCACCTAGGTGGTAGACCTCGTCAGCGTGCTCGCCCAGAAAACCCGTTCCCTGCATCACGTCGGGCTTAACCAACGTTGGGGGAATCAGGGGGGTAAAGCCTTGCTCCAAAGCTGCTTTTAGCCCCAACTGAACAATCGCCATCTCCAACAGGGCTCCAGCCCCCTTGAGAAAGTAAAATCTGGACCCAGAGACCTTAACCCCGCGTTCCATGTCGATAATGTCGAGGGCTTCGCCTAAATCAAGATGGTCTTTCGGCGCTTCTAGGAAACGAGGAAGAGTGCCCACCTCGCGGAGCGTGACAAAGTTTTCTTCTCCCCCGGAGGGAACACCCTCCAGCACGAGGTTTGGCAAAGCGCCCAGCGCAGCGGATGACGCTTCCTCGGCTTCACTCGCGCGAACGCCAGCTTCCTTGACCTGTGCGGAGAGCTCCTTTACTTGAGCGAGGAGAGCCTGTTTCTCGTCCCCGGAAGCGGCCGCAACATCTTTTCCAAAAGCGTTCTGTGACGCCCGAAGCTTTTCAAAATCAGCGATCGCATCACGGCGTTTCTTGTCAGCTTCCACAGCCACATCCACCAGCGCGGGGTCGCCTCCGCGCTGGAGCAGTGAGGAGCGCACGAGGTCAGGGTTCTCGCGAAGAATCGAGGGGTCAATCACCAGTCAGCCTTTCACGCTGTGTCCGCTGAGCCATCACGCAGCCGGCTAATCCACGCCCGCGCTTCAGCAAAAGCTTCGTCACTGTTGTGCTGCGAAACGCTGGGGACATGCCCATTGGCCCGCGGGTAGGAACCCAAATAAATAACGTTCGGGCTAAAGCGCCGCAGCCCCATAAGAGCATCCGCCACACGTTCATCGTCGATGTGGCCATCGAGGTCGATGACAAAACGGTAGCGACCCATCGAATCGCCCACCGGGCGAGATTCAAGGAGGCTGAGGTTCACCCCACGGGTGGCAAACTGCTCCAGCATTTCCAACAACCCACCGGCACGGTCGTCCGGGAGCTCGGCGATGATGCTGGTTTTGTCTGCCCCTGTTCGGGCGGGAGCTTTGCCGCCTTTTTGCACCAGGACAAAACGGGTAGCGGCATCGGGGTTGTCCCCGATGTTCTCCGCAATAATCTCGACGGCAGCCTGTTCGGTAATCCCTGGGGGTGCAATTGCCGCATCGGCGAGCCCGCCGTCCACCACGGAGAGTGCCGCCTGCACGTTCGATGCTGCTGGCACGTGGTGGTGCTGAGGCAGCGTGGTCTCCAGCCAGGTCCGGCACTGTGCGTAGGCAACAGCGTGGGCGGCGACGGTCGTGACCCCAGACATAGCCGTTCCGGGCGCGGTCGCGAGGACAAACCGCACAGGAACCATGTATTCGCCCACCATGCGCAGCTCCGGCGCCACAGCGAGGGCATCCTGGGTGGCGCTCACGCCACCCTCAATGCTGTTTTCAATGGCAATCATCGCGTAATCGCTGCGGCCCTGTTGGACATCATCGAGCGCCTCACCCACGTTATTGACACTGACCCACTCGCCTTTTTCGGCATCGGGAACCTGAGTGAGGGCCTCCCAGGTGAACGTGCCTGCGGGACCGAGATAGCTGTAGCGGGGGGTATCGGCCATCCCCAAAGTCTAGTGAGCCCCGACCTTCCACTCAGGTGCCAGACTGAAAGGCGAGGAAGGACGCCCCATGACTGCACACCACCGCTTCGATGACATTTCAATCGAGGACCTCGTTGCCCAGGGAAGTATGAAGTGGACCAGAAACGAGGGTCATCTGGCGGCCTTTGTCGCAGAGATGGACTTCGGTACTGCCCCGGCTGTTTCAGAAGCCCTCCATACGGCCATTGATCACGCCCAGCTGGGCTACCTTCCCCCAGCGGTAAAGACCGATATGAGCCAAGCGACGAGCGACTACCTGACATCCCACTACGACTGGAAGGTTGCGCCGGGGCAGATTTATCCGACCGCGGACGTGTTGAGCGCCTACACGGTGGTGTTGGAAACACTCTCTCGTCCGGGTGCGCCGGTGATTCTGCCGACCCCCGCCTATATGCCCTTTCTCACGTTGACCCCCGCCAGGGGACGAGAAGTCATCCAAGTCCCGATGATTGAGGGTGAGAATGGCCGTCTCGAAATGGACCTTGTCTCAATCGCACAGGGTTTCGAGCAGGGTGCGGAAATGTTTATTTTGTGCAATCCGCACAACCCCTTGGGTCGTGTCTACTCCCGTGAAGAGCTCGAAGCCCTCGCCGCGGTCGTTGACGCGCATCAGGGGCTTGTGTTCTCCGATGAAATCCATGCGCCCCTCACCTTCCCGGGACATCGCCATATTCCCTACGCTTCACTGTCGGAAACCACGGCCCATCACACGATTACAGCCACCTCAGCTTCGAAGGCCTTCAATATTCCTGGCCTGAAATGCGCGCAGCTGATTGTCTCCAGCCCACAGCACCACGAAACCCTCGAAAAAGTGGCCTTCATGGTGTCGCATGGTGCTGCAACCCCAGGGGTTATGGCCAATACGGCGGCGTACCAATCAGGTGGCCCGTGGTTGGAAGACGTCCTCTCCTACATCGATACCAACCGCACCCTCTTGGCGGACCTGCTCGAAAAACATCTCCCACAGATGGGCTATCGCGCGCCGGAGGGAACATATATTGCGTGGTTGGATGCGACGGGCTTACCTCCGGTCGCCGGTGATCGCTCGTGGGCCCAATTCTTTTCCGACGAAGCCCGGGTGGCACTGACCGATGGTGCTCTCTGTGGTGAAGCGGGAGTGGGGCACTTACGCCTCATGCTTGCGACCCCTTCGCACATTCTGGAGAAAATCGTCATCGCCATGGCCGATGCGGTGGCTAACGCACAGAGCTAGCCTGGAGACATGATTGTCACCCACGAACCCGACGCCCACCGCTATGTCCTGACGGAGGACGGCGACTTCCGCGGCGAAGTGGAATACGACCGGCAGGGAAACGTCTTGAACCTCGTCCGAGCGGAAGTTCCCGCAGAACTGCGCGGACAAGGCTTGGGCATTCCGCTCGTGCGCGGCACACTCGAAGCCATCAGAGACGAGGGCGGGCTCACCGTAGTTCCGCTGTGTCCCTACATCGCGAAATACATGATGAAGAACACCGAGTTCGACGACTTACGTAACTAACGCTGGGGAAGAATCACTGGCCTGGCAGGTGACCCAACGGTTTCAATGTCTACGGCCACCCCATACACCTCGGAAACCCGCTTCGCGGTGATAACCTCGCGCGGGCTCCCGACAGCAGCAATTTTGCCCTCCACCACCATGGCTACCCGGTCGGCATAGCCGGCGGCGACAGACAGGTCGTGGACCACCACGACCACGGCGCGGCCCTGGCCGGCGATTTCCCGCACCGTTTTCATCACACTCTCTTGATGTTTCAGGTCTAACGCAGCGGTGGGCTCATCCAGCAGAACAACGGGTGTGCGCTGGGCAAGGACGCGCGCGAGGGAGACTCGGGCGCGTTCACCTCCCGAGAGCTGGTTGAACCGCCGCTCCACGAGGTGCTCAACATCTGCTTTCTCCAGTGCCTCAGCGATGGCCTTGTTGTCATCGGCAAGGCTCGTCGTCCTGGCCCACGGTGCACGACCCATTTCGACAATTTCCGCCACCGTGAAGGGGAAGGAGACTTCGTTGGATTGCATGAGAACAGAGCGCTGGCGCGCTGCTTCGTCCACCCGATACTTCGAGACGTCGCGCCCCTGCAGCAAAGCCCTACCGGTCGTCGCTTGCACATCTCCCGACATCACCGAGAGCAGTGATGACTTGCCAGCGCCGTTAGGTCCAACCAGCGCCAACACCTCGCCCGGGAAAACCTGGAGTGAGACGTTCTTGAGAATCGCCCGACCATCAAGCGCCAAGCCCACCGAGTTGAGTTCAATCAGGGGTTCGGATGTGGCCATTACGCCCACCCCCCGCTGCGTCGACGCTGCTGATACAGCAAACCGAAGAAGAAAGGCCCGCCCACCAGCGCGGTGAGCATCCCGATCGGCAGATCGGCACCCTGGACAATCGTGCGGGTGAGCAAATCGGCGATTGCCAGCAGAGCGCCGCCGCCCACCGCGCTGGCAATGAGCAAACCACGATGCGAGGGCCCCAGAGCCATGCGAATGATGTGGGGAACTACCAGTCCGACAAAGGCGATGATGCCGGCGAAAGCGACTGCCACACCGGTGAGAAGAGCGACCAAAACAATGGCAATAATGCGCAACTGTTCGACATCAACGCCTAAGTGTCGCGCATTGCGCTCACCCAGCGCCAGCAAATCCAATCGCTGCGCCATGAGGACAGCCAAAAAGGTGCCAAGGGCCAAAACCGGCAACACAATGAGCACTTCTGACCAGACGGACCCGGCAAGGGAGCCCAGTTGCCAAAAGACAATCTGCTCTCGACTGGCGGTATCCGCAAGAAACAGTACAAACGCAAGGCCCGCCTGTGCGAACGCATTGATAGCAATACCGGTCAGCAACAACGTCACCACTTCGGTCCGCCCACCGGCTCGCGCCACCGCGTAGACCAGGAGCGTCGCACCCAGCCCGCCCAGGAACGCAAGGAGGGCTACCCCGCCTCCTGCCGCGGAGATTCCAAAAACGATCGCGGTGGAAGCGCCCAGTGCTGCGCCGGAAGAAACGCCGACCACTCCTGGCTCAGCGAGAGGGTTGCCAAAGACCGCCTGCATGAGGGCTCCCGCCACTGCGAGTGCCGCACCCACCGAGAGGGCCATCACAATGCGGGGAAACCGCACCACCTCGAGAGTTGCGGAGATCACAGGGTCCGTCGGAGCGAGCGAGGTCTGGATACCCATCCAGCTCAGGATGGACCCCACAACATCACCCGGCGAGACATCGAGTTGCCCCATCACCGCCGAAATCATTACGGCGAGAAGAAGCACCGCGACCAGGGAGAGAGAAAGAACGACGGAGCGAAGGCGGGGGCGCCGCCCGGCCGGAGGCGGGACGCTCACGGGACCCGATTCAACCACTCGGGAGTGCCAAACTTTTCCTCCACGAGCTGGGCAACGCGATCCTGCTCGTCCGCAGTGACGTCATCGGGAGTCAGGCCATACAGGGACTGAAAGGTTCCCACCAGGTGCTCTTCGATCTCTTTTTTGGCCAGTCCCGTGTGTGCTTTCAGGGGATCGACCCGCTTGTTCGCAGAAGCAACACCTTTGTCTGACATCTTTTCGCGGCCAATTCGCAGCACTTCGACCATTTTGTCGCCATCCATGTCGTAGGACATGGTGACGTGATGCAGCACGGCTCCACTGCCGAGTCGTTTCTGGGCTGCCCCACCAATTTTTCCCGCCGGGCTGGTGATGTCATTCAACGGTTTGTAGCTGGCATCAATTCCCAGTGCCCGCAGCGACTGGATCACCCAGTCATCGAGAAAGGCATAGGAATCTTGGAAACTCATCCCCGCCACCAACTCGCTTGGCGCGTAGAGAGAATACGTAATAGCGGTTCCCAACTCCATAAACATCGCCCCGCCACCGCTTACCCGGCGGACGACTTCCATGCCGTGCGCTTTCGCATTGTCCAGGTCAACTTCGTTCGCCAGTGATTGGAAGCTGCCAATAACCACGGCGGGGGCTGCCCATTCCCAGAGGCGAAGCGTGGGACCCCGTCGCCCGGCGCCCACTTCCTCGGCGAGCACCTGATCGAGCGCCATCTGCGCCAAAGGCGCCAAAGGTTGGGGCGCTAGGTAGGACCACTGATAATCCTGAAAGCCGGTGGCGCCCGTCAGTGCGCGACGAACAACAGTTCCAATAGCCTCCGGTGAAAAACCCATCATCACCACATCAGAAGACAGTGCACCGCGCACGGCAGAGGCAATGTCGTCGGCACTACTCCCCACCGGTAACCCCGTAAGCGCCTGGTTGATGTCCTCGAGCGCCTCATCGGGTTCTAAGAAAAAATCACCGGCAACCTGAGCCCGCGAAATACGCTGTTGGTCAACGTCGAGGTCGACGACAACGAGCTTTCCCCCCGGGACCTTGTATTTGGCGTGCACTTTTCCAGCCTACGCGTTTGCTCCCTGGAGCCTGCCTTCAAGCCACATCAGCAGATCTGCACGTACCTCTGCGCGGTTTGTCTCGTTGAACACCTCGTGACGGGCCTGGTCGTAAATCTGCACTTCGACATCCCGCGCACCCGCCGCGACGTAAGCCTCGGCAAGCTTCGTCACGCTCTTTTCTCCACCGAGGGAATCGTCAGACCCAATCATGATCAAGAGGGGAATGTCGGTATCCAGCTTCTTTGGCTTACCAATAAGCCGTGCAGCATCGACGGGCCCAAACAATTTCATGGTGTTGGCGACGAAGGTCAGCGGGTCATCCCGCCACGCTTCATGAACCGCCACATCACGAGAAAGCCATTCGGCACCAATCTTTCCGAGGTGCTTGTGACGAGCGTTGAGATCACCAGCGTTCATGAAACCAGGCCACCGATAGGCGGTGCCGGTGAGAATCATGCCGTCGTAGTGGTTGGCGCCGCCACGGTTGAGAATCATCTGTCCCATGATCGAGCCCCAGCTGTGGCCCAGGAAAAACAGTGGTTGATCAGGTCGTGCCTCACGAATCACCTGGGTGAAGTCGCGCACCGCGCGCAAGGTTGCCGGCATTCCACCAGGACCCAGCTTGCCGAGCTTGCTGTGGTCTCCACCCCACTGCTCGAGGCCGGTCGCACCGTGGCCCCGGTGGTCATCAGCCCACACCTCAAAGCCCGACTGGGTGAGAAACTGCACCAGCTCGCCGTACCGCTGTGCATGCTCTCCGAGGCCATGGGCTAACTGAACGATTGCCCGCGGTTCACCCCTGGGCGACCAGCGGTAGTAGTGGATTGTCACGCCGGAAGCGTCGATGTAGACGTCTTTGCTGCTCGTTTCAGATGCCATTCCCACATCGTAGGCGAGCCGCGAGGGGGTTCCTAGCCTGGTTCCCCCAGCAGGTCGTGGGCGACAGTCGCGTGCACCGCTTCGGTGTCACTCGGGTGGTAGACACCGGCCAACACATCGCGCTGCAAACGGCTGAGTTCATGAGAGCGTCGATAGGCCCCGCCCCCCACAACTCGCATTGCGCTATCGACCACACTCCGCGCGGTCTCCACGCTGTTGTGCTTGAGCCCCGAGAGCAGCCGGAACCACTCGGTGGGTGTGGCCTGACCCGAATCAACGATCCCGGTGTACTGGGCAAGCTGTGGCCCAAGAGCATCAACGGCCATCGCCATGTCCGCAAGTTGCCAGCGAATATCGGGGTCATCACTCACTCGCTGATCCGGGTCGAAAGCCGAGGCCTTTTCTTTTACCCCGGCGACCGCCAGCTCGAGTGCCCGGTCGGCAATGCCCGCGTACACAGCCGAGACCAAGGGTAAAAAGTTTTGGAAGACCGCCACCGTGAAGGGGTCACCGCTTTCGCCCACCGGAATCAGCCGAACCACACGTTCATCGGGCACAACAACATCCTGAAGCGTCGTGGTGTAGCTCTGGGTGGCTCGCATTCCCAAGGTGTCCCAGTCGGGGGTGTTGGACCATCCCGGTGTTGCTCGGTCAATAAACCCGTGCACGATGGTGTCACCATGGCGGCCCAACAGGGAAAGTTTCGTCCACGCGGGAGAAAGTGAGACAAAGATCTTGGTCCCGGTGAAGGCGTATCCCTCCGGGGTTTTCGAAACCACCGTGGTGGAATCTGCCAGCACCCGCGCATTTCCCCGCTCACTGACCCCGAAAGCAAAGACCTCCCCCGCATGACCCGCGTCAAGAATCCATTGGAATTCAGTGAACCCCTGGGCCACCATGTCTCTGGCAACGCCCATCCAGGTCAGATGCATCCCCACGCCGAGCGCTGTTGCGGGCGCATGGGCAGCCAGCAACCGCTGGTCTGCGGCGGTGTCCGAAAGACCGCGGGGCGCCAGGTAGCCCAAGGCTTTCAGCTGCGCTAAATCTTCGGTGAAGAACTCGTTGCGCTCGTCATACCCGGGAGCACGGGAGCGAATCGCGCTGAGCGTGTCGTCCTCCAACAGGGACGAAGTGCTGGCTGCAGGGGCGGCTTTCACCGTTTTAGGCTAACTCGACCCCGCTGGGAAGGGGAAACACCAAAGCGGGGTGACGCAGAGTCAGCTGGAATGCTTGACCTACCGAAGGCAAGAAGGGTGCAGCGATGCGGGCTCGCACGCGCTCTTTTTGGCCCTCCATGTCGAACTCCACCAGCGCGTCATGACCCGCATAGGAGACCCCCCGCACGGTAGCCGGGATTCCCGAGGACCCAGGAGCCAACCATTCGGGGCGGACCACGACTCTGACCTCTTCCCCGTCCACCGGTTGGTAACCCTGAGCGGTCGCCGCCACTTCACCCAGTGCGCACACGACATGACCCGAACACCCCGGCCGATTGTCTCCAGGCTCACAAAAATCTGCCGCCCCGCACTGCTCACACTGAAGGGTTCCGTGCCGCCACACGCCGGCAAGCTCGACAGTGTCCCCCACAAACGACGCCACCCACGGGGTCGCCGGGGATTCGTACACCTCGACCGGGGTGCCCACTTGGACAATCCGGCCACCATCCATCACGACCACGACATCGGCCAGATCGAGGGCTTCCTCACGGTCGTGAGTCACCAACACCGCGGTCGTTTCTGCTTCGCGCAAGATACGCGCGACATCCCGAGCCAGAGTGTGGCGCAAAACGCTATCGAGTGCGCCGTAGGGCTCATCCAGCAGAAGCACATCAGGCGAGGGCGCGAGTGCTCGGGCCAAAGCAACCCTCTGGGCCTGCCCTCCCGAGAGTTGACCCGGTGCGCGGTCCAGAAAACCCGCCAACCCCACCAACGACGCCAGCTCTTCGACACGCTCATTGCGCCGACGCCCTTTGCGCAAGCCAAACCCGATGTTGTCCCGCACGCTCAGGTGGGGAAATAGGGAAGCATCCTGGGGCACCCAGCCGATTCCGCGCTGCTCTGGGGGCACACGTTTACCGGAACGCGACAGCTCGCGGTTTCCCGCGGTAATGACGCCTTCGTCAATTCCGAGCAAACCCGCAATAGCCATGAGCAAACTGGTTTTGCCACAGCCCGAGGGGCCCAGAATCGCCACCAAAGAACCGGAGGGAATTTCTAGGGACACATCTTTCAGAGCGGTCCGCGACCCATAGGTCAGACCCACATTGTGAACGCCAAGAGTGGTCATAACTCCTCCTTAGCGGTCCGTCTGACACCAGAGAGAATCATGGCAGGTATTGCTGCCACCAACACGAGAATGGCGGCATACGGAGCAGCACCAGCAAATTCCCCTGCCGACGTTCTGCTCCAAAGCTCCGTCGCCAGAGTGTTCACTCCTGTCGGCCGCAACAGCAGAGTGGCCGGTAACTCTTTCATCGTCGCGATTGCCACCAGCAGGGCGCCAATCCCCAGACCCGGTAGAGCCAATGGCAATGTCACCCGGGCCCAGGCGCTGAAGGGCCTCGCGCCCAGTGTGCGCGCCACATTGACGAGATCCGGGGACACCCCTTCAATGCTGGAGCGCGCTGTTCCCAACGCTTTGGGCATAAACAAGACGGCGTAAGCGAACACCAGAACAGCGGTTGTTTGATAGAGCGGTGGCAGCACCGCGAGGCTGAAGAAAACCAATGACAAACCGACCACAATCCCCGGCAAAGCGTGAGGTAGATAGCCCAGGGTCTCCAGGGATCCCACCCATCGGCCGGAGTATCGAGCGGCCAAAGCCGCCAAGGGAAGCGCGATGATGAGCGCCACCAAGGCTGCAAGCGCCGACACTGCGATTGTGGCCCCCGTGGCAAGCCCTAAACGAGAGAAGTCAATTTCGCGCAGCGTCTCAGCCTCCAGCAACCGCACGCCAAGACCGGTGAGAGGCGCCACGACGCCAACAAGTGGGGGTGCCAACACGATCAGGAGCGCCAGGGCGCGTGAAACTACGCCCACCGGTTCCCTCGTGGCGAGCTTCGCTCGGCTTGTGACCACTTGGCCTCGAGCACTTCGCTCGGCAGCCACAACCACGAGAGCTATCACGACTAAAAGTAGGGCCAGAATGGCTGCTTGCGAGCGATCGAAACTTGCCGCGAAGGACTGTTGAATTCCCCAGGTGAGAGTTTCAAAACGCAACATGGCGACCAGGCCAAAATCGCTCAACGTGTACAGAAAGACCAGCAGCGCGCCAGCCACCGCAGCCGGTCGCACTTGTGGCCAAGTGACCTCGACGAACGCTCTTAGCGGCCCGAGGCCTAGCGTGCGGGCGACCGCTTCGCCCTCCGCTGAGGTCCCACGCAGAGCGGCCGCCACGGGAAGGGTGACGTAGGGAACAGTTACCGCGGTCAACAGCAACCAGCTGGGCACGAAACCGTTCAGCCCGGGGATGACCACCAACCATCCGTAAGAGGCCAAATAGGAGGGCACGGCCAGCGGCAAGGCAGAAATCAGCAAAAGTGATGCCGCAGCCCGGAATCTCACGCGACTCAGCAGTGCCGCAATCACAACGCCCAGAAGGAGTGCTGACAACGCCACCGCCAAGCTCAGACCCAACGTGTTGACAGTGAGTTCTTGGACGCGCGGGCGCATCAACACGGTCGTGAATTCGGACAGCGGCACATCGACGGCGCGCCACACCACGTACACCAGAGGAATCGAGACGAGCGAGACGCTCAGCAGCGACAGCACGACTAACCATCGCGGCGCTGCACGAGCAGCTCTCGTCATCGTCACCGGTGTATCGCGGCCGCTAGAAAATCAGCCCGTAGGTACGCAGCAACTCTTGTGTTGTCGCGATGGACCGTAAGTCGGAAAGATCAAAGTCGCCGACAGCGAGCTCCGAGAGCTCGGGCAAACCTTCCGGAGCCCCAATGCCGGGAACTAACGGGTACTCAAAGGTTGTGGTGACGAAATATTCTTGCGCCTGGTCAGAGACCAGGAACTCCACGAGGCTGGTGGCATCCAGATCACTGCTCTGGGCCTGCAAAATAGCTGCCCCCGTCACGTTGACAATGGCCGCAGGGTCTCCGGCGGGCAAGAAATACAGCTGAGCCCGCATTTGGTCACCGCCACGCTCACTGGCCATTCGATACCAGTAGTAGTGATTGATCAGACCGAGGGACACTTCCCCGGCGTCAACTGCTTCCAAGATGGCGCTGTTCTTGTCGTATTTCTGTGGGTCACTCATCACGAGACCTGAGACCCACTGGTCAGCAGCCGATTCACCACGGATCACCCGATAGGCGGTCACGAACGACTGGAAGCTCGCGTTCGCCGGGGCGACGCCGATCTCGCCCGACCATTTCGGGGACACAATTTCGTCAACGTCGGTGGGTAGGTCCTCCAGCGCTACCGTCTCCGAATCGTAGGCAATGACTCGTGCCCGACCGGTTACCCCAACCCAGCTGTCATCGCGAGACGAATAGTCGGGGTCAACACGAGAGGTGATGCTCTCGGGAAGCGCTGCTAAGAGACCCGCATCGCTCAAGGCGCCCAACGCGCCCGCGTCCTGAGAAAGGAATACCGCCGCCGGGCTCTGCTCACCTTCTTCGAGAACCTGCGCAGCGAGCTCCGAGGTTCCGGCATAACGAATGTCTACTTCGATTCCTGTTTGTTGGGTGAACACATCAATGATCGGCTGGACGAGACTCTCCGCCCGGCCGGAGTACAGGATGACGTAGTCATCAGCGCCCGAGACAACCGCGATGTCCTCGGTTTCTGCGCTCACTTCCGGGTCAGTTTCCGACACCTCGGTAGGTTCAGTTTCCGCGACGCAACCCGACACTGTGAGCACAAGCCCAGCAAGCAAAATGGTCGTTTTTGAGCGCACGCGAAAAGACATTTCTCTCCTGACGAGACGACACAGCGGGTGCCTTTAACCGCTGAAGGAATTACTTTTCAAAGTACCTCAGCCGCCCAGCCTTGGCAAGGAAAATCTTTAGCGCGAGCGCAATTCGGCCAGCACGTTTTCGAGCTGGTCGATCCCCCAATCGAGGTCTTTCTTTGAGACCACAATGGGGGGTGCCAAACGAATAGTGGACCCGTGGGTGTCTTTCGCGAGCACACCCCTATGCATCAGGGCCTCGCAGACTTCCCGTCCCGTGGCCAGACTCGGGTCAACGTCGATGCCCGCCCACAACCCGACTCCGCGGACAGCGAGAATGCCCTTGCCCACGAGTGCCTCGAGGCGCTTGTGGAGGTGCTTGCCCAGCTTGGCCGAACGCTTTTGCATGTCGCCCTTAGCGAGCATTCTCACGACGGCGAGACCCACCGCAGCCGCGAGCGGGTTGCCACCAAAAGTGGACCCATGCTCACCGGGTTTGAGTACACCCATCACCTCTTTGCGGCCCACAACCGCGCTGACCGGGACAATTCCACCACCGAGTGCTTTACCGAGAATGAACATATCCGGCATTACTTTTTCGTTCTGGCACTGAACTGTTGCTCCGGTTCGCCCAAGCCCGGATTGGATTTCATCCGCAATCATCAAGACATTATTTTTCTTGGTGAGCGCTCGAACCTTCTTGAGGTACCCCTTGGGGGGAACGATGATGCCGGCTTCGCCCTGAATGGGCTCGATCAATACGGCAACCGTGTTCTCGTCGATTTCCTTTTCCACCGCATCGGCATCGCCGTAGGGGACACTCACGAAGCCGGGGGTGAAGGGACCAAAGTCTTTGCGCGAGCTCTCATCGGTCGAGAAGCTCACGATCGAGATGGTTCGACCGTGGAAGTTTTCTTTGGCCACGATAATTTTTGCTTTGTTGGCTGCCACACCCTTCACCCGGTAGCCCCACGCACGAGCCACCTTTACGGCGCTTTCTACGGCTTCCGCACCGGTGTTCATCGGCAGGACCATGTCCATTCCGAGCAACTTCGCAAGCTCTTGGGCAAACGGACCAAGCTGGTTGTGGGAAAAGGCACGAGAGGTCAGCGTGACATTACGCAACTGCTTCTTGGTTGCCCGAATAAGCGTGGGATTCCCGTGGCCGAAATTGACCGCCGAATACGCTGCAAGACAGTCAAGGTATTTCTTACCCTCGACATCGGTGACCCACGCGCCTTTGGCGCTCCGAGCTACGACGGGGAGCGGGTTGTAATTGCGGGTGAGGGACTCGCGCTCGGTGTCGAGCGCTATCGAGGTTGCGGTGGGAGTCATGATGACCGCAATTCTAAAGTGCAGCACTTCACGCCGCCTCCGCCGAGCAGCAGCTCGGAAAGGTCAACCCCGATGGGGTTGTAGCCGCGCTCCCGGAGGTCACGGGCAAACGTCACGGCCTTTTCGGCGATCACGACATTGTGGCCGTCGCTGAAAGAATTCAGCCCCAGGATTGCTGCATCCTCTTCCGTGGCAATAATCGCGTCGGGGTATCGTGTGCGCAGGATCTCCAGTGACGCCTCGTCAAACGCGCTTGGCAGATACGCAATGGTGTCTGAATCAATGACGGCCAGAGCCGTGTCCAAATGGTAAAAACTGGGATTCACCAGTTGCAAAGAGATGACGTCACGGTTGTAGACGCGGGCAATTTCCTGGTGACTGGAAGTGTCGCTTCGGAAACCCGAGGCGGCGAGGATCACGTCGCCAACTAGGAGGAAGTCTCCCTCGCCCTCGTTGGTTTCCTCCGGCTCAGCCACTTCGTACCCGTTGGCGGCAAACCACTCCATGTAGGCAGGACCCTCAGGCTGGCGTTCCGGGTAGTGGAACTTTGCGCCGTAGGCGATGCCATCGAGAACAAATCCACCGTTGGCGGCGTACACCATGTCCGGAAGACCGGGGATGGGGTCAATGAGTTTGATGGTGAAGCCGAGGTCGCGGTAGGTCTCGTAGAGCACCGTCCACTGCTTGAGTGCCAGGGAAGTGTCGGTGGGGTCTTCGGGGTGCATCCACGGGTTGATCCGATAGCTCACGGTGAAGTGCTCTGGGCGACACATCAGGATGGTCGGTGTTTGCTTCGGCTGAGTAGTTGCCGACGGGGAAGAGTCAATCAACGTGTTTGTCATACCGCCATCGTCTCACGCCGATAACGCTCATATTTCTTTTCTATGCGCATAAATTCCGCAAAATGAGTCCGGTTTACGCATCAAACGTGCGTAGACTGCGATCATGGATGCTGTTGACTCACGGATTATTGCCGAGCTGCGCCACAATTCTCGGGCCAACTACGCTGATATTGGCGCGCTGGTGGGACTATCGCCCTCTGCGGTGAAACGCCGCGTCGACAAACTTGTCGCGCAAGGAATCATCCGGTCTTTCACCATCGTTGTTGACCCCGCGGTGGAGGGCATGGCCGTCGAGGCGTACATTGAACTTTTCTGTCAGGGGACGGTGTCGCCCCCGGAACTGGAGAGAATCCTCTCTCACATCCCGGAGGTCGTGGGGGCGGGGACTGTCAGCGGCGACGCCGATGCCATTGTCCAAATGCGCGCCAAAGACATAGCGTCCCTGGAGCGAGCAATCGAGCGTGTGCGCTCGGCCCCGAACGTGAACCACTCAAAAAGCTCGATTGTGCTCTCTCGCCTGGTCCACACTGTCTCTGGCTAAATCGCGATGCTCTCCATACGAGCGTCCGGGGCGCCAAAACGGTGTGCGGTCAACGAGACTGCTTGCTCTTTCACAAAGGGCAAGATCTCGACTCTTCCGCTCTCGGTGACTTCGTCGCCATAGATCGCCACTTCCGGTGCCCCGTCAAGAGCAACTGCCAGCCCGTCTGTCCGACCTCCCAACAGCCGAACTCGCTCTGGAAGGTCTGCGGCCACTCGGCTGGCAAACGCCTGTTCGGTCTCCACAACGTAGTAGCCGAGCGTTCCCAGGTGTGAAGGTGCCCTCCGCAGAAGCTCAAGAAGCTTGTCCGGGAGATCATCCGAAGAGGAAATGTTGAACCTGGCCCCCGCTCGCAAGCCCGCGAGGATTACCCGAACGATCTGGGCCATCGGAGAGAATCCCGAAAAGCGAAGGGTCACTTCGCCAGCGTGATAACGAAAGACGTTGCGCTCAACACCGACCCCGCTGGGGTCCTTCGACGCAGAGTATTCTTCCGTCCAGGCCACATGATCGCTGGCCAAAGCCCGGTTCAATGAAATTTCGGTGTTCGATTCCTGCTCAACCACATCCGCGACCGACACCAAATAGGGGTCAAGTGCCGTCCGCGGGACAGAGGCCACGGCTGGCTTGGATCGCCATGAGCCCAACCCGAATAGGTAATTGGGCCCGCCCGCTTTCGCGCCGGCTCCAACGCTAGATTTCTTCCAACCGCCAAAGGGTTGACGGCGAACAATCGCACCTGTAATCCCGCGGTTCACGTAGCAGTTTCCCGCCTGAACGCGGTCGAGCCAGAACCGAACCTCTTCCGGATCTAACGAGTGAATACCCGCGGTTAGGCCGTAATCGCTGCCATTTTGCAGAGCAATCGCCTCTTCCAGTGTGCGGGCAGTCATAATCCCCAGCACCGGGCCAAAGTATTCCGTTTGGTGGAATTCGCTACCCGCCACGACACCTTCTCGAATGCCCGGGGACCATAAGCGACCAGACTCATCTCTTTGTTCCGGCTGAACAACCCAGGACTCGCCCGCACCCAGGTTTGTGAGACCTGACTGAAGTTTCCCCCCGGGAGGCTCAATTACGGGACCCATTACCGATTCCGGATCGTCCGGGTATCCCACACGCAACGTGGTCACGGCATCAACGAGCTGGCGACGGAAACGCTCGGACTTGGCGACAGAGCCCACCAAGATGACAACACTCGCTGCCGAACATTTTTGACCCGCGTGCCCGAAGGCACTTTTCGCCAAGTCGGCGACAGCCAAATCAAAATCAGCACTCGGTGTGACGATCAGTGAGTTCTTGCCGCTCGTTTCAGCCAGCAGCGGGAGGTCTGCTCTCCACGAGCGGAATAGTTTGGCCGTTTCGAATGCGCCAGTGAGAATCAGGCGGTCGACACCCGGGTGAGCGATCAGACCGCGACCAATCTGACCTTCCTCCAGGTCGATGAGCTGCAAAACATCCTTAGGGACACCGGCGGCCCACAATGCCTCCACCATTACGGCGCCGCAGCGCCTGACCTGCGGTGCCGGCTTGATGGCGACAGCACTACCGGCAGCAAGCGCAGAAAGCACCGACCCGGCGGGGATGGCGACCGGAAAATTCCACGGTGGAGTTACCAAAGTGAACTGTGCAGGCTGGAATCGAGCTCCGTCGACCTCGTCGAGCTCCAAGGCCAAGCTCGCGTAGTAGCGAGCAAAGTCGACCGCCTCACTGACCTCGGGGTCGCCCTCGAGCAGGGTTTTCCCCGCTTCCTGCATCATCACCGCGAGGAGGTCACCGCGCCTCTTATTGAGCTCTTCCGCAGCCGACAACAAAACCGCTGCACGCTCATGGGCGGTCTTCTTACCCCAGGCTGTCCCCGCCTTTCGACCCTTAGCGACTAGGTCGTCAACTGCTATTCCACCTTTGATGGGACCAAGGCTCTCGGGGATTTCTCCATCCTTGAGTGACTGAACTCCCAGTTTTTTGCCTTTTGCGCTGCCGGCCAATTTTCTGATGCTCTCGGCCCAAGCGCGGTTTGCTGCCAGTGACGGATCGGTGTCTGGTTCGTTGTGAAACGGGTCCCCCGGCTTGATCCCCGAGGCTACATACTGACCCTGGTTCTGGATCCGCTGGTACCGGGGAGCTTTAGCAGTAAGTGTCGCAAGGGAGTCTCTAAACCGCTTCTCCTCACGGGCAAACAGTTCAGCGTTGTCGGAGAGATCAAACACGGCGGACATGAAGTTTTCCGGGCTTGCGTTCTCATCAAGGCGACGAACCAAATACCCCACCGCAGCATCAAACTCTTTCGGGTGCACGACAGGCGTGTAGAGCAGGAGCTTGCCCACGGTCTCACGGACCGCGTCAGCTTGATTCGGGGCCATCCCAATCAACATTTCAAAATCGACGCCCGCGTCGACGCCGCGCCGTTCGGTGAGCAGGTGCGCAAATGCCACGTCAAAGAGGTTGTGTCCGGCTACACCAATTCGGACCGCTTTAGTTCGAGTCGGCGTTAGCGAGTACTCCAACACCCGCTTGTAGTTGGTGTCGCTCTCCTGCTTGGAGGGCAGAACCGCAAGAGGCCAGTCATGAATAGCTGCATCGACCTGCTCCATTTGAAGGTTGGCGCCTTTCACAACGCGTACCTTGACGGGAGCGCCGCCTCGCGTAAGCCGGTCTGCGGCGAATGCTTGTATTCGCTTCATGGCGTCCAGAGCCTCCGGGAGATAAGCCTGGAGAACTATGCCGCCTGTGTATTCGGTCAGCGACGGGTGGGAGTAAACCCCCTCGAACACCTCGAGGGTCATATCGAGGTCCTTGAATTCCTCCATGTCGAGGTTGATGAAAGTCGGCGGAGTTGTAGCGGCTGCTTGCTGATAAAGCGGGATCAACCGCTCCACGACACGTTTCACGGTTTCATCAAAGGCCCACATCGAGAGTTGACTCGAGACTGACGAGACTTTCACGGAGACGTAATCAACGTCCGGTCGCGCAATGAGAGCCGAAACTCCCGCCAAACGACGGTCAGCTTCAGCATCTCCCAACACAGCTTCCCCCAACAGGTTGATGTTGAGGCGGTCACCCTTTTGTGTGAGTCGCTTCAACGAGCGGGTCAAACTCGCGTCGCTGGCGTCGATAATCAGGTGGCCGATCAGCGTTTTGAGCGCCCACCGGGCGATGGGGACAACGATGGTCGGAAAGATCGGCGCAAAGAACCCGCCAAGCTTGATCAAAAGCGTCAAAAATGCCGGCAAAAAGCCGGGAACATCCCGCGATAGCTCGCGGAAATTCCTCCCCGCCACGCGTAAGTCTTCGGGCCGCGCAACCCGGTCAACGAATCCGAGCGCAAAAGCGGGCCCTTTGGGGTCTTTCAGCACGCCCGCGAGCCGCTCCGACGAAGCG
>CAKZKU010000082.1 GCA_937124545.1 uncultured Microbacteriaceae bacterium
AGTCCCATGGCGGCTGGTCTACGACGAGGCCAATCGAGCCGTCCTTCTCGCCTTGTGCAACAGCATTAATTCAAGCGAATCCCCTAAAACCGTTGGCAAAGCGTCGGATGTTTCCTTTACGGCGGTCATTGCTCCCTACATTGCCTATGCCCGGGCCATTTTGGAAGAAATCCGAAGTGAAAAGCCATTCCTCGATACCGAATTGGAAGAGAAGCTACGCGCAAAGAAGCGGGAATCAGTCCGGCTGAAGCTCCCTTTCAAGCTCTGGACGGTCTTCGACGTGTTCCTTGTGGTGCTCCTTTTCGGCCTTTCAGGGTGCGGGATGCTGATCGAATGGAATGCCATGACCCAGCTCTTGATGCAGGCCGAACCGCTGAAGCACCGCACGACTCTGTCTGGGCTACTCAGTTCAGGCCTTGTTCTCATGATAGGGGCCCTCGCGAAATTCCAGTGTCCAGACATTCGCGAAAACTACCTGGGGAACAAACGGTATCAGTTCGCTCTTTTCCTCATCTCGATTCTAGCTTCGATTGCATGGCTTTTGTGCTTCGTGACCCGGAATACGGATGCTCCTTTGAATTCCTTGGCCACTCAGCTGATGGGTCAGGTCATCTCTTCCTCTGACGAGCATTTCGAGAGCCGTCTCTTTCTAATCCAAACGGTTTCACAGAGTCTTGGAGCCGCCACGGTGGCAGCCTGGCTGTTCTCGAAAGCTGAAAATATTCTGCGCACCCATCGTCGCCGCAAGAATCTTCGGAACGAAACAGGACTGACCTCAATCGATGTGGGCTTGGACGACATCCAAGCGCGCCATCGCTCGCTTGTCGGTGCGGCTGCGCAAGCTCAGGCGGTCCTCGATGAGATTCCAGCCCGGAAGGAATCCTTCGTCCTCGGCTGGATCACCAAAACCGAAGCCGCAATGGAAGCCAAGGCTGCTCTCGAGGACATTATCGGCCCTTTCACCATCGTTCCCAAAGACCATTGAACCTGAACCAATCGAATCAATGAAATCCCATTTTTACATTCTCATTTTTATTTGCGTCCTTCTTTCGTCCTGTGGCGACAGGAATGCGGAGGCTCTCAAGCGTCTTGCTCCCACTGACTCAGCCGACCTGATCATTGTCGGGATCTCGCCCGGCTTGACGGAAGGGCAGGGCGAACGGTTCCTACGCTCTGTGGGGGAACTACTCGGACGAGCCAAGCTCGGCTCCGACATCATCATCATTGACGCTCTGAGTTGTCGTCGCGTCGTGGAGTTTTCAATTCCCGACGACAACGATAATATGGCCCAAGAGAAGGCGCGAAGCGAAACCTTTGCCCCGCGGATTCTCGAACTGCGCCGTTTCATCATGGGAGAAGCTGATTCCTCGGGGCACGTCGCGTCTCTGCACGTGCCCCGGTTCCTCGAGATGGTTTCGCAGATCGCCTCACGGAGCGGAGAGAAAACTTCCGTCCTGATGGTGGGCAGCGCTCTCCACCAAGACGCGGATGACAACTGGACCTTCAAGGATCTTTCCTACCCAAGCGATGGGGTTTTTCTGGCCTCACCGCTGGAGAACCTTTTCGGAACCGTTGGTCGGGAGGATTTTCTGAGCGGCATCGATTTACACTTCATCTATTTGGACGAGTGGCGAAGCGATGCCTACCGCGTTGCGGTTCACCGTTTCTGGCACCTCTATTGCCAACGGCAGCAGAAGGACAATCCGGTTGGACTTCTCACCTTCAGCTCGGATCTTGATGAGGGGATCAGGCGACTGCTTCAGCCCAATCTCACACCCCTCTGGGACTTCGAAATTGATGACAAATCGACGTCCCGTGAAATGGTGCGCATTCCGTCACAGCTTCCCAAGGTTCCCGAGATGCCCATGACTCTCGAGGACAAGCCGGAGCAGGAGGGCGAGCAACCGCTCCCACTCGAAGGGCTTTCGCGTGTCGGGCTTCGCTGGAAGGATCAGGTCGACCTTGACCTTTATGTCGAGACGCCGGGCGGTGAGCAGCTGTTCTATGATCGACGGAGGTGCGATGAGGCCTACTTCTACAAGGATGATCGCAATTCGCCGAAGGGCTCCCGTGGATTCGAGTATGTCAATTTCTTCAATCCGGTGGATCCCCGGGAGGCCCGGGTCTGGGTCAATTTCTACCGTGGTGAAGCGTCCACTTCGCCCGTGGCGGAGCTTCTCTTCGAGTTCCACGGGAAGTGGTATGTCGTCCCGGTGACGGTTGAGTCCCGTCAGGGAAATCGAGGGCAAGATCGCCGCAGTGACCGTTCAGGGCCTCATTGGGTCGGTCCCATCAATCTCAAGCTTCCGGGGTCATGATGGAGTTTTTCGATGGCTGGACGTATTTGATCTGGTGGGCGTGTTTCATTGCCGTCTATCTGATCAGCGAGCTCATCAAATGGCTCTGGGAAACGAAACGTGCCCACATTGCCATCTGGTTTGGCTTCACCCTGGCCGTTTTGTCGGTTGTCCTCCCCCTGGCTTCCAATGCTTCCGGGGGAGCCTGGGACCCCGGTCTCAAGGTTGGCTTTGAAACCATCCTGTTCGCTTTCACGATGTGGTTTATTTACGGAGGGGTGGACAAGCCCGATGATGATCCCGGGGTTTCTCGGAGACGCTTTTTCCACCGCCGGGTCGATTCTCTCGATGGCTTGTCGTCGCAAATGGCAGCGCGGGCCGCCAAGCGTGAAAAGTCCAAACGGCGTCGGCGGGGTGTCCACCGGGAGCCGTTCTTTTGGAGCGCCTTCAAGCGAGTCTTTAAACGCAAGGATGACGATCCGTTCAAGTGGTAAAAGCACTGCCAGATTGATGGACATTCGTGGAAAATTTTATTGGGCGGATCATTTACTTGATCTCGATTTCGCTCGTTTCCATTCCCTAATCCTTGGCGTGACCGGGGCGGGGAAGGGAATCCTTCAGCGCCTCTACACGCGCAGTCTTGTGCCGCAGATTCTTCGGCAGGGCTCGAACATGAGGGCCTTCCTCTTCGATCCTAAGCGCGAGCAGATTCCGCTTCTTGTCAGCATGGGGGTCCCGCTTGAAGCCATTCGGATTCTGCACCCGTTGGACACCCGGTGTCACGCCCTCGATCTTGCCCGGGACTTCAATACTCTGGCTTCTGCCCGGGAACTTCCCAAGCTCATGATTCCAACCAGGCAAAACGAACCCCAGCCCTTCTTTCCGAATACCGCCCGGCGCCTTGTGGAAGGAGTCTTAGAGGTTTTTTTGACGACCTCTCGCGAGAGATGGACGCTTCGGGATCTCGTCCTATCCACTCGATATCCTGAGAGGCTGAAAGAGATCCTGAAGAAGTCGCCTGATACGCGAAGGTTTTTAGGATTCCTTGCGAATGAGAAAACCTTCAAGGACATCAAAGCTACTCTGGATGTTTCGATCGCTGACTTCGAGATGATCGCTGCGCTCTGGGAAGATCGCCCGAAAATCAGCCTCACTGAATGGGTTCGTGAATCCGGTTCCTTTCTGATTATGGGGTGTGACCCAACTCTGCACAGCGTTCTCGATCCCTTGAATCAGCTCACCTTCAATCGTCTTGCCCAGCTGCTCCTGTCGCTTGATGAGGTGGATGTCTGGGGGACGTCCTGTCCGTTCACCTTCATCAATCTCGATGAAGTAGCATCTGCCGGCAAACTGGACATGCTTTCCCGCCTGATGAGGGAAGGGCGAAGCAAAGGAGTCTGCGTGCTTCTCGCACTTCAGATGCTCTATAGCCTAAAGGAGCTTTATGGGGACAATGTGGCTTTGGAAATCATCAGCCAGTGCTCTAATCGCGCCATTTTGCGCCTTTCGGACCCTGATACCGCAGATCTTGCCTCTCGCTGGATTGGAGAGGCGGAATTTGAGGAAAAGACAGTAGGGGCGACCCAAATGACGAATGGTCATGAGCAATCGACCTCAAACATCAGCTACAGTGTCGTTCGGCTTCCTCGAGTCATTCCATGCCAACTCTGGGAGGAGTTCCCGCCCGTTAAAGAGATCAATGCGGTGCCAGGATACTTTTTTTCGCCAGGTCTTGCGGAACAGGCAACCTTCAGGGCCCAGATCGGTCTTTCTGGCTTGGAGAATATGGGGCTTTTGACACGGCCATCGGAGGATGTGCGCGGTTTCATTAAGCGTGACAAAAAAGACCATGCCCTCCGTGACTGGACGATCGACGACTTGGAACGCCTCGGTCTCATCAATCCTCTGAGTGCCGAGGCGAGCATCCGGGAGCTTCTCGCGCCGAAGGAGTGATCGAGGTTTATTCTTTCCGCGCTCCGATTTCACCATCATCATGCAGGTTGAGCAGGTCTTCGAGAAATCGTCGAAAACCTGGCTCTTGGAATTCGAGGAATCGTTTGGCTACCGTTTTCGGAACGGGCAAGGAAAAGAAGGCCTTCACATCGGCTTTCCAGCCCGGCCACTGGCGCAGGGCCTGCAGCTCGACGGCATGAAAGACGGTGGCGGTGTGCAACAGGACGAGCAGCACAAAGCGCTCTTCGGAGGGAAGCGGGGGATTCTCACGAATGCTGCGTCCTGGGTCGAGGGTGGAGGCCAAGGAGGGGGTGTTGACGTAATGCTCCCAAATTTCCCGGTGGGACGCTGTCATCATGAAATGGAGCTCGGCCCGACGGGACCGCGAGTCGAGAGAAAGCGAGCGGGAGGCCATCGCGAAACTCCCCACGATCCCCAGCGACTGAGCCAAGGAAAACCAATTTTCTGCCAACCACGCTCCGGTTCCCACGATGCCAAGGCTATCGCAAACGAGCGTGAATGGGTAGGGGGCTACACGGACTGCGGAATGTCCGACCTCGCTTCGACGAGAAGGCGGCGCGGAATGCGGACAATCCGTTCCTCGGGAGCGCAGCCCGCATCGGCGGGGAGATCCGGTTGAGCTTCGGCGGTGATGTCTTGCCCGATGATGGCAAAGTCACCATCCTCGAGTTCAAAGAGATCCGGGCAGCCACCGCTGCCTGCACAGGAGCGCG
>CAKZKU010000083.1 GCA_937124545.1 uncultured Microbacteriaceae bacterium
GCCAGGAGGTCAAGTGCCTCGTTGAATTCTCCAGTAGCAGAGGTGTCCGCGTCGCGGAAAGCCTCAAATACAACCTCAGGGTTGTAGAAAGTCGGGGTCGAGACATTGCCCTCGTCGCAGAAAGTCAGCGAGTCGTCGGTGTCTGAATCCCCAAGCGTAAACGTCGTTCCATCCTCGTTCAGCGCGCAGGTGATGTTTTTCACCAAAGCGCCGTTCAGCTCAGCAGCAGTCGGAGCCGTGCGGTCAGCGAATGCTTCTGGGTGAGCGAGGCAGAGCGTAACGTTTGCACGATACATTCTGGTGTTAGCCATTAGTTCTCATCCTCAATATCGATATTATCTTCGGAGTTATCCTTCTTGGTGAATCCAAAAAAGGACTTTGTGGCACGCTGTTCTGCCTTCTCCTCCACTGTTCCAGGCTTGTACATCTCGCTGTTGTACGACTTTGTGCCGGGCTCAACGGGAACGAGATATTTGCCGAAATGTGGATGCTTCAGCATCTTTGGGGACACATCAGAAACCTGTCCAGAGACAGTGTGCAGCGCAAGTACCATGTATCTAGTTTACCACCGTTTTAGGGAGCGATATTGCCTTCGGGGTTAGACGAATTAAATCTAAAAGATAGCGTCCCGACCGAAATGTACAGGTGAGGTTTTCCGTTACCATCACGAGAAACAACGTTGTCGATCGTGCCCGAAGGCGTCAACTGCGAACCTTGAATAGGCCAACCAATCAACTTGTCAAAAAACATGTTCAAAACCCTGCGAGCAATTTTAGGCGCGGGAGCAACCGCTATCAAATCAAAGTCAGACCTGTACTCGTCGTGTCGAACACCAGCAAAAGAAGCGTTAGTGAACTGACGCGCAAGACCGCCCCACTCAATAATCACAAACGGTTTAACATTGTTGTTGATCTTCAAAAGATACTCGTCGTCCAAAATAACATCTTCAAGAACTTCATAATTCGGAAACTCTGACTGGACGTGAGCAAGGATTTCATCCTGCAAAGAAATTAAATTAATTCCATCCATTAGAAACTCCCGTTAATTCGTTTTGTAATCCTGGAGCGATACTTTTTTTGAAGCCTAGAGAACTCCTGATTAACCGCCCTTTTAGCAGCCCTCAACGCAAAAATTCCACGAACTTTTCGCATTTCGCCAGTGTAGCGGACTCTGGGCGTACCGTCTTTGTTTAGACGCAGTTGACCCTTCCGGTCATAAGAAGCCTTCCAACCGGTCTCAAAGCCGCCCTCCTGAGCCTCAAAGTACAGTTCGTAGTCATTCAAGTAACCAACCTCAGTGGAAGCATAGTCACCGTAAGTAAACACTTCGTAATCAACAGAATCGTAAAGTTTGCTATCTCTGATTCGACCGGGACCCTGGTTCAAACCAACCTTTTGCGCAGCCCTAGAGAAAGCGGTCCCGCTTCTTTCAATCTTGCTTCTCATGGCATCTGCGGCTATTTCGCCAACCTCATAAGCCATGTTTTCTTTTTCTTCAGCAATTATCTGCTCGGCACCCTCAAGCCTATTCAAAACCTTTGTCAAATCATCAAAAACAACACTAAGATCCATTAGCCACCGACTTAGTATCAACAGAACACTCCAAAGTTGTGTTCCACCCGTAAGAAGAGTTCATGGTTGAAACAATACTTATTTCAAGCTCCTCCAAATAATGATTTTCGCCACCATCCGTAACGCGCACAGTCATGCCCGGTCGAATGTAATCCAAAGTATTGTCATAAGGTATCTGAATCAAAACAGGACGCACGCTCGGGTCGTAAACCCGCCCGTTAGGTTCCGAAGCGCCACGAATCGGCTGGATGCGACCCGTGCCAGACCACACGGTAGTGGCAGCATCCCCAGTATAAGAGTTTGTGGAAATGTTCCAGGTTAGATCACCAGTGTTGGGGTCAACAACCTCTACCGTGGCGTTATACCAACGCGCAACAATGTCGCGCATCTCTGTTGCTATTTTGGCAAAGTCAATAACAGAACTTTTAGAAATTGCCATTAGTTATTCCACCAAGGGTACTTGTCAGCCTGGCCGTCATCGTCATCGTCAATAAACATGGCGATCATGTTGAAGTACTCGCTTGACTCGTCCTGCAAAGCCTCCTCCCGAAGCTGTGCAGCCAGCTTACGTAGCGACTCGGCAATCCGGTCACCATTGACAGTCAAGTCGTCAGAGGACCAGGACTTCAGCAGAAGCGCTTGAGAGCCAGCGATCGTCTCAAGACAACGAGCAGCAGCAAGCTTTACGTTGTCCCCGTACATTGTAAGAAACGCGCCGATTTCATCGTCGCTAAAGTACATGTATGTACCCTCGCCACCGGAAACATCGGTGGGGTCAGTGTCTCCAAGGAGAGCCCTCACTTGGCCCACATCAGTAGAGAAATTAGTGGGAGCTACGCCAGTATTTGCCATAACACCATTTTAGCGCATAAAAGAACCCCAACCCGGAGCTGGAGGGAAGGGGGGTAAGCTCAACGGGTTGGGGTTCACATCCAGCAGGAGGGAAGCTGGTAATACTAATTTAGCACAAAAAGTAAGGCCCCCGACAGAAACGCCGGGGGCCTAAACTTTTATCGACTAGGAGCCGGAACCGTCAGAGTAACGGAGTCCGTCCTGAGTGATGTTGTACGCCTGTACAACGTGACGAACGCGAGTCTGAACGTCGTCCTCGTTGAAGCTACCGTCACGAACAGGAACTTCTCCGCCACCAAGGCTGAAGTGTCCGTTGTCCTTGACCGAGATCAGAGGCGTGCGCGCACCCGAGAGGAAGACCTCCCAGAAGTACGGGCGGGTGTTCAGGTCGGGAATCACGAACCACCATGCGTCAGTCTGTCCACCCGAAACCGTGTCCAAAGCGTTGAACTCGATGGGGTTGAACGGGCTGGTGTACAGCGAGGGGTTGATGAGACGCTCGTCGCCATCAACAGTCCGGCGAATCTGAGTCGTTGCGAACATTTCGCGAACGGTCATTGCAAGAGACGTTCCGTAAACCAACTTGTAGTTGTTTGCGATAACGCGGTTGCCACCAACTTTGTCCTCACGCGAAGAGGCCATAGCGGTCTCCAGGGCGTCAAGGCTCAGTGCGGGGTTGCCCGTCAAGCCCTTGCCCGAGAAGCCGCTTCCGATAGCACCAGCGGAAGTAACGAACAGTTTCGCCAGAGCGAGGTCCTCTTGACGCGCAGCGTACTGTGCGAACTTAGAGGTCATCTGACCGATCATGTCGAAGTTACCAATGCGACGCAGGGACTCCCATGACATGCGAGCGCGAACGCCGTGCTTGCCTTCGAAGTCCTTGTCCAGCTGGGTGGTGGTGAACGGAACGGCGGGGTACTCTTCGTACTCTCCGACCGAAGGCAGTCCACCCTCGATGAATTCCTCACCAGTTCCACCGGTCAGTGCGCTTGGGTCAACCTGGAAGTCACCGAAACGAATCACGCCGAAGTTGTCAGCGAGGTGCTCGTCAGCGATCTGGTTCCAAACGTTCTGCTCGGCAGCGTACTGCGCGAGGAAGATAACGTTAATAGCAGGCTCCAGAACGGTGGGAATGTCCGAAGAGGAGATTCCTTCCTGAAGCATCACCTTGGCGCGAAGGTCTCCCGACAAAGCCTCTGTCAGAAGCTTTGCGGCCTCAATCTGACGCTTGGTCGAACGCTCTTCGATCCGGGCGATTTCCTGCTCAACAATTTGCTTGTTTGCCATTAGTCAATCACCTATTCTTAGTTGTTGATCCGGACGAAAACGTCGCCAGCAACAGCACCCTTGGCCTTGATAGCATAGCCGACAAGTTCGTTGTCGGTGCTAGTCGTGGTCAAAGCGGTGCCGTAAGTGGCGGAGCTTGCCAGGTAGATAGCGGCACCAACAGTGACGGCATCCGAGGTTGTACCGCGGAAGACACCAATGTGGCGCAGGGTTGCGTAGTAGGCAGCGTCATCACCCAGGGCAGCGCTGGTCTCAGCGACACCACGGATACCATCGAGAACAACGAAGTCACCGGAGGCGACGTTCTGGTTCACGGGGTAGTTGAGTGATTCTCCGTCTACATAAACTTCGTTAAGAGCCATTAGGCACCAACCTTCACGTTGAGAATCTCAGAGAGGCGGGGAGCCTTCTCTTCAGTGTTAACGATAACGGACTCTTCGATGTTCTTGGGGGCGGCTTTTGCCTCCTCCTTGAAGTGGCTCTTCACAGACTCCACGAAAACCTTCTGGCTCTCGATGGCCTCTGCGAGGTCTCCACCGGCACGAAGAGACTCGTACACGGCCTTACGCGAAACCTCGGGAAGGTCAGCCTCGACCATTGCTTCAGCTACAGCCGCAATGTCGATTTCTTCCTTCTCTTCGGTCTCCACGGCAGGCGCAAGGGCTTCTGCGACGGCAGCTGCTACCAAGTTAGGCAGCTCGGCAACCTGGTCGCTCAATTCCTTGAGTTCCATGTTTTCCTCTTTCTTCTTAGATTCGGTCGCTGCGGCTGTTGTAGCAGCAGTACCATTCTTACCGCTCATGGGAGCGGAAGCTTCTTCTTGGCCTTTCCAAGCGTCGCAGTAAGCGCCACCGGAAACATAGTCATCCCACTTTTCGCAGAATGCTTTACCATCTTCATCAAGATTGTTCTCGTTGAAGAAAATACAATTGCCACACGCCCGACCCTCGGGAACATCGTCAGACGTTGCGGGACGGTAGGCGTCGGGAAGTTCTTCGTAAACTTTCTTACGCTTCTTCTTCTTGTCCTTGTCGTACTCTTCAATATCCTCAATCTTAGTCAGAGTTGAGAACTTGTGCCCGACAAGAGTATCAGTGCGCGAACCGTTACGGTACAAACGAATCAAAGCGGCCGGGTCATCAGACTCGCCCTGAATAGTAAAGTCACTATCGGGAACGTTGATGGACCCGTCACGAACAATTCTTTCAATGCGACCGCGTGCGCGACCACCGCTGGAGTTCCAGGAAACAAAATCGCCACGGCTCAACTCGTCAGGCGCAGCTTCCACCATTGCAACAGCAGCCTCATACAACTTGTCAGCAAGTTTCGAACCCGGGCGACCGGGGTAAGAAACCAAGTCAACCGAGTTCTGAGTGTGCGGGATCAAGTTCTCCACGACAACTTCACCGTCGTCGTTATAGTTACCCTCACCCATAGCATAAATAGAAAGGCCCGTGTGGGGCGCAACAGCCTCCACAAACTCTTTCCAGTGGGGCATCACGTCAAGCTCAGCAACCAGTCCAACACCATCTTCGTAGCGAGCGTCTTCTGCAAGTACACCGATTAGATTCTTGGGTGAGCGAATGTCCTCTTCGCTGCGAGGGTGGTCCACATAAGAATGCGTTCCCTTGACGAATGCTTTCGGCCCAAACTCCCGGAGCGTCTCTTCGGTGTAAATACCAGAAGAGCCCCTACCGGGTGTAATAAGAATGGCGCGCCATTTGTTACCAACTTTTTCGGGCGCGCTACTTGATTCCGTTAACAGCTGAGCCATGTAACAATAATATCACGATTATCTATCGCGGATTGTTTTGAATGTCCCTATTCGAGTTGTCACTGTTGGATAGGTCATCAACACCGGCACCGGAATTGCCCTGAGCGCTGGCAACATTGTTCGGGTTGCCCGAACCAACTGTTTGACCGTTCGCGGCGAAGCTTCCGTCGTTGTTCGGAACAAGCACACCATCAGGGATTTCACCTGGAGCCTCAATGCCCAACTGCTCGGCGTAAGCGGCCTGCATAACATCGGCGCTAAACAAACCAGTCATCCAAGCCTGGCTGAGCGACTGCACGTTACGGTACGCCGGGTCCACAATAATGTTGTTGAACATGACGCTGGGCTCGGGCACACCCATCACCCGAAGCACACGAGTGAAGAAGTCAACCCAGTTGCCCTGGCGTGCGTAAGCAGCATTCAGCGTGGACTGGTCCAGGATGGGTGCGCCACCGCCGCCCAGTTCACCAGGCCCAGATAGCAACGCATCCACAGAAACTTCCATCGCCGTCGCGGCCATGGCGGCCAAAGGGCGACCCGTATTCAAGTCGATCGAGTTGTTTCGAGGCATCGCGCTCATCTCAACATCGGCACCAGTCACCGCAGTAGCAGCAACCTCCTTGTTGTTGATCAGCTTCGAAGAAATGTTAGCCCCACCCTTGGCGCTACGGGTCTTCACCTGCCACGCAATACCCGACAAGGCCTTGAGCATCTTCGAGCCATCCTTGAGGTACTCGGAGTAAGCCCACGACCACGGCAAGGCGGGAAGGGCATCCGGTACGCCCCACAGAGAGCCCGTCTCATCATTCGACTTCGTGTCGATAATTCTCATATTCCGGTCAACCGGAATGTCATTAATCCGCGCTACGGGGTTCTCCACATAGTCCAGCGGGTACCACACCTTGCGGGTCTCAGCCAAGTAAGAGTTGTAAGGGTCGGTTACTGGTTCGCGAACCTGGTACTCCCGCAAGTAGTAACGAATAATCTCCGGGTCATCCGGGTCGGTCGCCCAACCCGCGATCTCCTCTAGGGGAACACGAGAAAAACGACGATTGCGACGGTCATAACGGACAAAGAAATTCCCGTCAGTAAATAGGGATCGTTCATTTTTCTTAGACGCACTTTCGCTAAATAGGACGTTCTGGTTAATCGGGTCGTCAATAATTTTCTGGAACCGGGGTGCAAGCTGATTGCCAGCCTGCGACATTTTGAAACCGCGACCAAACACATAAGAGGCACGCAACATGGCCCCACGCTTCAAAACAGGGTTAGAAGCGGTCTGCCTCCGGGCCTGCTTAGAGATGGTTTTCACATCTTCCAGCACAATCCCGTTGTCAGACAGCTGGTTTAGCGGAGACCAGCCCTTTTCGTCAAACTCAAGGGTCGCCCGAGCCAAAGCAGAGTAAGACTCCGCAAGAATAGTGTTGTCCTGTGAAAGGTCCCGAATCTGCTCCAAAAGTTCGGAAGATTCTTCTGAAGCGCCAGTAAATCTATCAAAAATACCCATAAAGCTATGTTACCAGTAAGTATCAGTATAGAAACCGTGTTCCTCAAACAAATCTTCCACGCCCATAATCACATCACCCGGCTGCAACCCCTCAAACCGTTCCATATCGATCGTGCAGAGGATCGCAGCGTCCAAATTGTCAGGAGATGACAGACCGGACTTCTTCATCTCATCCTTTGACGTCATCTGAATCGAACCGCGAGACGAAAACTTATAAGTTTGGCTTATCAGCTCCTCACGGAGCTTGCTATCGTCGTAATCCAAATCCACACGACCGTCAGACATCATCTCCCGGAACGAATCATAATGCCACGACCTAGCGTTCAACCACCTCGTCGAATCCGGGCTAGCAGAGGAGTTATTAATAGCACCAATACTATAAGCGGCGTCAGAAAACTCATCCAGACGAGCCAAAGCATCAACAACACCACCACCAACACCATTGACGTCAACATTAACAACAGTCGCCATACATCTTTGAGCATGACCATGCACTCTCCTCGCCGTTTCAATCAAATCCAACTTCGACCAAGAATCAACGTGTCTGACTCGCCCTCCAATGTTTTCATACAAAACATTCTCGTCAGACCCAAACCGTGCAACGTCCAAACCCAAAACAGGGCGGACGCTGCCGTCATCCTCAATAGTGGTGTCATACGCTTTATCCAGCACGCCCTGCGGGAAGAAAGTATTATCCGCCTCGTCAGGGAACTCCCCCAACACCTTAGCCTTGTACCGTGCGGAGTCCTCACCCCACGCACGCTTCTTATGGTCAACCCAGTCAACGCTGGTGAGGCCATTTAAAAAATTTTTCTGATCGTCCTCATCAGGGTAAACAGCCTCTTCAGTAAAAGTCGGTAAATCGAAAGCACTAATCGTATGGAGAGACCAGTCCTGCGATAACTGCGGGTCAGTGAAGAGACGGTGGAATTCAGTTCCACGTCGATCTGGGTTACCAATCGCAAGGATACGAGACCCTGCACCAGTGGCGACCGCCTCAGCAGCCGTGAACATATCTTGAGGAAGCCCACCTGCCTCATCCAAAAAAACATAAGTATTTCGTTTACGAGTACCCTGGAAAGACGAGACAATATCTTGATCGCTGGGTCGCTTTCCAAAGACAAGGAACTCTGCACCATTATCACCATCCAACTTCCACGCTAATGTCTCCGTAATTCTACCGTGCAACGGCGAACCATTAGAATCCGCCAAACCCTTATTTACTTTCAAATAAGCAAAAATAACTTTCTCAATCTGCGACAACGTAGGCGCAGAAACAATACACAACGTCTCGTCCGGTTCCCCCGTCGCCACAATCCACGTAATCAAATCCGCCACCACAGCAGACTTACCGCAACCGTTCGCACTTTTCACTGCGGTGCGAGATGAGCGCATAAACGAATCAACAATCTCCGCCTGCTTCGAATACCAACGCTTACCCAAAACATCCGACAACCACGCCTGCGGGTCATCCTTATACAACCGCAACCGCGACTTCGCACGCAGCTCCCCCACCGCGCCCGAAAGAACGTTACTCAAATATGTATTCGTTGAGGACATTCTCTGCTTTCTTCAAACCAGCCTCTACCAGCTGATCAATCTCATCCTCCGACGGCACCCCGTCAAAAGCCTTAAAACCCTGCACGATGTATCGCAAAGCGGTGTCAAACGCCTCCGCAAACATCTTAGCGTGCGCTCCCGTAATTTTATGGATGTCATCATCCACCAACTTACGGCGAGCATCCAAACGCTCCGACACTAAGCGGAGCGACTTGAGAACCACATTCGCCACACCCGCAAACTCCTGCGGACCCACCGCCTCCAACATGCCAAAAGCTTTATCCTTCAAAGAACCAGCCTCAATCAACAACAACCGCTCCTCCTGACGGTCAGTCAACCAATCCTTACTATCCAGAAGATACGCAATCCGCTCCGACACATACTGCGGTTCCAACCCCGTCAACTCCGCAATCTCCACCGGCGACTTCCGCGCAAGCGACAAAAGCTTCTCATCCAACGAAGACTTCTCCAAATCCATAAACACAGTCTAGCGGATTCAAAAACCGAAAATGAAAAAAAATAAACGTGCGATACGTCCGTACCCCGACCCGGTGGGCGCGCGCTCCGCTGAAGGGTTTAGCGCGCGCCCTGGGTGTCGCTGGCTAGTTGCTCACCCGCTCGGTGCGGTGAACCTCTAGGTCGCTGTCGTCGGTCGTCCAATCGTTGGACACGTACCAGCTACGCGCGTCGGAGAGATACTCTTTAGCATGCTCTAACACCGTGTCATCGTCCATGTCGTAGCTCATGGTGTGCTCGTCGATTTCGGCGGGGGTTGCCACGCCACCCACGGGGACCGTAAAGGTGAGGGATAGCGTGACGCTAGTCGCGCCCTCCCATTCCAACATCCGAGCCGGTCCGCCTAGGGCATCCGCCATGCGGTCATATTCTGAGCAGAACCCCGCGTGACTCGCGACCCGCTCCGCCTTGGACCAGAACTCGGTCAGTCGGGCATCGCCACCCTCTAACTGCTCATCACGTAGCGCGGTCACCCGCTCGCTAAGAATGGTCATCCGCTCGGTGGCTCGGCTGAGCGCTCCCTCTAGCTCTTCCCGCGTGAGGTGCCCGTAGGGGTTGGCGGGTTGCTCAACGCCTGCCGGTCCCTGGCTCATCTCATAAGCGGGTGCGGTGGTTTCGGTGGTGGTGTTGTCATCCATGGTGTTATCCGTTTCCGGCATCGCGCGCGCGCCGGCTGGTGCCGGTGCCTTGGTTTCGGTTGATGCCATGCCCTAAGTCTAAGCCCTTGGCGGGGATAGTGCAACTCGTGGCGGGCGTGTCTTTAGTGCTGCCTAAATCGCGACACGCACACGTGCGCGTGCGTGCGTGCGTGCGCGTACACACGCGTGTATGCGCGTACACGCACAAAGTTCCGGTTTATCCAACGATCGTCGCACGCACTCGGACAGGCGCACAAAGTTCCAGCCCACACACGTGTATGCACACGCGCGCACAAAGTTCCAGTTTGGGGGCGCGCCCCCAACATCGGACGCCCTCACGCGTGTACTCGCACACACACACAAAGTTCCAGTTTGGGGGCGCACCCCCAACATGGCTGGGGGTCACACGTGTATGCGTACACACACACAAAGTTCCAGGCAAAAGAAAACCCCCCCGACAGGAAACCAATACTGCCGAGGGGGTGGGGGATGCGCGCGCTATTTGAGTATAGCGTGCGCTAGTTGTAGGTATGCGTTCACCACGCTGATGTTTTCGTTTTCATCTACTTCGATGATTTTGTTTTCGTTCATGGTTTGAGTGTAAGCCCTTTATCGTTATATGTCAATCTTCTTATTGTTTTATTATTAGATTATAGATTTCTTTATAAGGAGCCGTAGGAACTGCTTTTTGTGTTTGGCTTGTTTGAGCCTATCGAGGGGGGTGCCTTTTTTTGGGTTGTGTCTTTTTGGTGCTTGACAGTTGTTTTTTTCTACACTACTATCTACAGTAAGTAATCAACAGCGATAGACATGGAGGTAGACTTTTGACTACTTTTGATAGGGAATGGCAGGACGGCGATGACTCCGCTCTGTATGACAGGGGCTACGATGATGGCTACAAGCAGGCAATCGTGGACTCGCAGAACAGCGAGAAGCGACTGGGTGCTTTGAGTGCTCACGCTGATGATTTGCGGTTGATGTTTTTTGATTTGGATGAGGCGCTTAGGGAGGAGCTGGAGGTTCACGATGAGCCTTCTCGTCACTTGCTTGAGGCTGTTGGTTCGTGGGCTTTGCGGTTGCACTTACTTGGCATACTGACCGACGAGGACAAAATGCGTTATTTGGATATGACTGGAATGGAGGACGATGATGAGTAACACGACAGAGGCTTATCGCACGCTGGAGCGTTTGGCTTATATGGAGTGGCAGGATGCGGTGAAGTCTGGGGCACTCGATGATGAGGTCCAGAGGGCTTACGACTTTTGGAAGAATGTAACCGAACTAACAAGGAGGGCAGAATAATGAGTGACATGATTACGGAGTATGACCTGGAAGATATGTACAAGGACATGCTGGACGATTGCTACGGGGTCGTAGAGATTGCCGGTATGACATATGAAACTTCTCGGGTGCTGAAGGATACTGACCCGATTGCCTACCAGGTGGGCATGAGCGACTACGCGAGTTCTTTGATGGAAGATGGTTACGAAGTGGAGGGATACTAATGATTGACGACTACATGAAGGGTGCGGTGATACCCGACGATATGCCCGAGGACTTGTTGGGCAACCCTGACGTTCAGAGGTTGATTGACAACACCCATGCGGTGCTGGAGCACTTTGACGGGTTCATTGACCCGGACTCTGATGCTTACCGTGAGGAGCTGCTTGATATGGAGCAACAGGGTGCTTATGCGGTGGCAGAGTATTATCGCAACAGTTTGCAGGATGCCCTGTACCGCCAGAAGATGTTTGGCACGCAGTTCCACCTGGAGAAGTTCATTGACTGGCTCAATGAGGTTCCGGTAGAGGAGGTCCTCAATGAAGCGCGGTAAGTCACGAGAGAAGGTGGATGACCTCGGTGCCAAGTTTGTGCATTCGATTGAGTGGAAGCACAACGGTCGCATCGTAGAGCGGGGCACAGAAGTGTCCATAGTAAGGCTAGGTCGCATGAAGTTCCTGGCGCACGTTGTCAATGTTGAGACAGGTGCGGAGTGGATAGATTGCGTGGATAAGAATAAATCAATACGATCGTTTAGACCCGACTGGGTAAAGCGGGTTCATTACAAGAAGAAACTAAGAGGGTAGGGATATGAGTACATACACAGAACAACAGTTGGCTTTTGCGACTGGGATGGTTGAGCGTCGAGCTGGTACCGTTCAGCAGTTGGAGAAGTGCATGAGTAAGGACCAGGCGGTTGCTACGCACAGGAGTGTGTGTGGTGCTGTCAAGGAAGTACGCAAGCATCACCGCAATATTCTGGAGCGGGTGGATAATGTTTCCGCTGGGCACGCTATCAAGTGTGGCGAGCTGCTTGAAACCGTGGAGGGGTGGCTTGGGCTGTCGAGGGGTAACCTTGCTGGCTGGGGCTCCACTCCTTCAGAAGTGCGTTCCATTGAGGATGGGGTGGGCTTGTAATGGAGCTATATGAAGGTACGGAGTCACTTGTGCCGATGCTTATCGGTGCGGGTGTTCTGTGGCTGGCTGTGTTAGTAGTGTTCAGAAAAAAAGGAGGACAGTAAGACATGGGTCTAGATATGTATCTAAGTGTGCGGAAGTATATTTCGAGGATTGACTTCTCGAAGGGCTACGACGACAGCGAGGGCTGGCAGAATACCGCCGAGTTCGATGGTCTGGTGGATGCGCTCGGCGTGAGTGAGTTCATCGAGCCACAGGATAGTACCGGCATGTATGTCGAGGTGCCGGTGATGTATTGGCGCAAGGCTAATGCGGTTCACAAGTGGTTCGTGGACGAGCAAGCCGATGGAGTGGACGAGTGCCAGCCCATAGACGTGAGCACCGAGTCGCTGAAAGAGTTGCTGGGCTTGTGCGAGCAGGCGCTTGCCAATAAGGACAAACCTGGCGAACACCTACCAACCGAGGAAGGTTTTTTCTTCGGGGGAACGGACTACGACGTGTATTACTTCGAGGGATTGGAGTACACGAGGGATAGGCTCAAGCAAGTAATCAAGATGATGGAGAAGTCTGGTGACCACTTTGCGGTCTATCAGGCGAGCTGGTAAGGAGGAAGTAATGAAAGACCTTTGGGTATCCGAGGAGGGTACATTCGGGAGCAGTCGGCTTGTCTTGGTAGACACCGAGGGCTGGACCGAGGAGGACTGGCAGGAACTCGACGAGAGTCGGGACTGGGATAGGTTCCAGACTGCCATTGACATTAGTGAAAAGAGGAAGGCGAGCTATGACTACGCATGATAAATGCTGTGATAACAGGCTCATAGAAGAATGCGGGTGCGGTGAATGTTTGTCGTGCCCACAAGAGTCGCGTGGCGAATGGTGCGCGAACTGCAAGGAGGAAGTAAATGCGTAACGCAATGGTAATCAAGACGGACGGAACTATCCACGGCATCGAGCTGGGTGAGAACGCTCAAGAGGAGTATGAAGCTCTAAGTAATGCGGTGGGTGGTTTTATCCAGCAGGTTCCCTTGGATGACTCGGGGATGATGCTGTGGTGCAACGAGGAGGGCAAGCTGATTGGGTTGCCTTACAACGAGGGTGCCACGAACGTTTGGGTCAAGTATTGGGGTCAGACTGATGTCATGGTGGGTGACTGTGTTATCACCGGTGGCATTGATTGGGACTCGGAGCTGACTGAGGGGCTCACGCCTGCTCAGGTCATTGAGGTGGGGGTGACTGCCCGTGGGTAAGCATTCGATCGATAAGCACCCTGGCTACAAGCGTCATATGCGACGACGTAAGTTGATGTTTTTTGCTAACGACTTGTTGCTATTTAGTGTTGGACTTTTTGTAGGAGTCGTGGTAATGTCTTTATTAGTAGTTCTCTTGGAAGGGGGATACAATGCCTAACTGGGTATCTAACTCGGTCAGAGTGACCGGTAGCAAGGATGAGCTGCAACGCTTTGCGGAGCAGGCTAGTAAGAAGTACACGCGCAAGTATCAGGAGGTCAAGCCTGACGGTATCGATTGGGTTGATGGCGAGCTGAGCCAGCCCCTGTCGTTCTGGAACTTCGTGCGACCTGACGAGTCCATCCTCGATGAGTATTGGGGTGACATGCGCCAGGACTTGTCTTTAGAGGAGCAACTTCAGTACAAGACCAACCATTGGTACGACTGGAACATTCGCAACTGGGGTTGCAAGTGGGATGCCGGTGATGTGTCCTTCGAGGACGAGGGTAGTCAGCTGAGCTACCACTTCGAGACACCCTGGGGCTTTCCGCTGGAGGCTATCGAAGCGATGGTCGCTCAGTACCCGACGCTTGAGTTCACCGTCCGGTTCCTTGAGGAGCAGGGCTGGGGAGGCGAGGCGATGGGTCGCAACGGCAATCTCGACATCGTGAAGCAGTGGGACATTCCCTACACACACGAGGATTCCATGGAAAATATGGGCTCTTGCCGGTGCGAAGCGTTGGGCGACGACGAAGTGGAGTGGATGTTTGACGACTGCCCACGGAAGCTGGAGCTAGCCCATGCCTAACGAAGCAAGCCCATGGCTGGTGGCAGAGATAAGCAAGGTACTAAACCAAGCAACACAGGAAGCACGACAAATACAGGAGGACACAGAATGATAGTAGAACTGGACAAGCAGCAACTGATTAGCATCCACAGCCTAGGCGTGGGTGCGAGCAAGGATGATGTGACACCCGTGATCACACAGATCGCGCTCAAGCGTGAGGGTGACGCACTGCGAGCCATGGTTACAGATAGGTACATCGTGCTGTCTGGCTTGTACCACGAAGTGAAGTTCTTCGACTGGGAGGATGGAGCTGAGTTGCTCATCGACCCGAAGGCGCTTAAGTCTGTCATCGACATCAAGAAGGCGGAAAAGTACTCGACCGTACCGGTACACATTACGAAGGATGTCGAGACCAACCATGTTTCAGCAGTGGTGGACAAGGTGACTAGCGTGCACCTGGGCAGCGTGACCGCAAGCTTCCCGCCGGTGATGAACCTGTTTCCCACCAATGAACCCACGGGTGCCGGGTCGCTCAACATTCGACCTGACTTCCTAGCGAAGCTGGCTAAGGTATTGCCACCAGAGGTTCGACCCGAACGGGAGCGCATCTGGACATTCGAGTTCCGCACGAT
>CAKZKU010000084.1 GCA_937124545.1 uncultured Microbacteriaceae bacterium
GACCAATGGCCTGGGGGTGGCCTTCTAAATAATCGGCCACCCGGGCAATCGCCGAAGCACCTGCCACACAGCCCAAACCAAAGCTCGGCACCCGGACCACGTTGGGTCTAAAGCCGAGCGCCGAAACAAGGTCCACATCCAGGGAGGGTGCTCCCACCCCGGTCACGGTGGTGAAGAAAAGATAATCAACATCCTCTGGCTTCAGGTTCGCCTGCGTGAGCGCTCCCGTGATTGCCGTGGTGGACAGCGCTAGTGCGTGCTCGCGAAACAGGGTGTTGGCCTGTGTGAAACTTTCAATCTCGCGATACTGCGCAATCGGCATCACCAGGTGGCGGGTGTCTACGCCGGTGGAGGCGTGAATACGCCGGATGACTTCGGCCATGGTGTCATCCGTGGCAAGGCCTTCGACCAGCTGCTGGGTGATTTCTTTCTGGGCGTGCCGAAAGGCGGGGAGTGCCGGCTCAACCGTGAGAATTCTCGCCACCGCTGAAAAGTAGCACGCGCAGATGGGTGCGGGCTTGCCTCAAGCCCGCTGAACGGAGCGCCCAGTGCTCTCGCAACCGCTCAGCATCACGTCAGGGGAGCTCCCTACACTGAAGCAAGAAGCGGAAGGGGCGGGGCTATGGCTGTCTGGGTGTGGCTTTTGCTTGCTGGCGCTTTGGCCATCATCGAAACGATGACCGCAAATCTGCTGTTTGCGTCTCTCGCCATCTCCGCTGCCGCGGCGATGGTGACCGCCCTAGCCGGTGGTGGCTTTCTCGCTCAGGGAATCGCGTTTGCCGTGTCCTCGCTGATTACCCTCGCCATTTTGCGCCCCATTGCCCTCAAAGAGATTGACCGTCGAACCCCGCACACCGCAACAAATGCCGAAGCACTGCTGGGTGCCAGCGCTAAAGCGCGCACCGCAGTGAATGAAGACTCTGGCGAGATTGACCTGCGTGGCGAAGTGTGGAGTGCCCGAAGCCACAACGGAGCTATCGCCGCGGGCGAGCGTGTAACCGTATCCGCTATTGATGGCGCGATTGCCATCGTGTCGAAGGAGAACACCCCATGATTGATGTCCTCACCGGTTTATTGATTGAATCTCTCATCCCGATTCTTCTCATCATCGCCGTTGTCGCGTTCTTTTTCCGCGCGATCCGCATCATCCCTCAGGCCAACGCCGGTGTTGTGGAGCGCCTTGGGCGCTACAGTCGCACCCTCGAAGCGGGCCTGAACCTGATCATCCCCTTCATAGACCGTCTTCGCCCCCTCATTGACCTGCGCGAACGGGTGGTGTCCTTCCCCCCGCAACCGGTCATCACTTCCGACAACCTCGTCGTTCAAATCGACACGGTGGTCTACTACCAAGTAACCAGCCCCAAATCAGCACTGTACGAAATCGAAGATTTCGTGATGGGTATCGAACAGATCACGATCACCACTCTGCGAAACGTGGTCGGAGGGATTGACCTCGAACAGGCGCTGACCTCCCGTGAAACCATCAACGCAGCCCTTCGGGGTGTTCTCGATGACGCCACCGGCAAGTGGGGCGTGCGCGTGAACCGTGTCGAAATCAAATCAATTGAGCCCCCGGAGACCGTCAAGGTAGCGATGGAGATGCAAATGCGCGCCGAGCGCGAGAAGCGCGCCACCATCCTTACCGCCGAAGGTGAAAAGCAAAGCCAGATTCTTGTGGCCGAGGGCGCGCGTCAATCGGACATTTTGAACGCGGAAGGGCAGGCAAAAGCGCAGCTGCTTCGCGCCGAGGCCGAAGCAAAAGCGGTCAAGCAGGTCTTCAACGCGGTGAAGGCAGCAGATCTCGATGAGGCAATGCTGGCCTACCGGTACCTCGAACAGTTGCCGCTTATGGCACAGGGTGATGCCAACAAAGTCTGGGTTATCCCGAGTGAGCTTTCGGGGGCCATCGAGAAGCTCGGGAAAGCATTCCGACCAGGCAGCTGAGCCTCCCCTTTCCTGGGTGCTTCAATAGGGAAGTTCCACACGCCGGAGTAGTGTGGGCACCTTATGACGCTGCTTGATTCCCCACCCTCGCCTCAGCAGGGGGTGCTTCGCTCTCTCGCTCGCGTCCTCCCCTACGCCAAAGCGGATTTACCCCGCCTCGGGCTCGGAATGCTGATTGCTCTGATCTCCAGTGGGTTTGCCTTAGCCATCCCGCTCACGCTGGAAGCTCTCGTGGATGGGCCGCTGCAGACCGGGAATACGACGCTTATTTGGGGGGCAGCCGGACTCGTGGCGTTCCTCGGTTTGATGGAAGCACTATTTGTCTACCTGCGCCGGGTGACAGTACTCACCCCGGGCACCCGGATCGACGCAAAACTGCGTAACGCAATCTATGACCACGTGCAGGATCTCCCGGTGTCCTTCCACGACTCTTGGCAGAGCGGGCAACTGCTCTCACGTGCCCAAACAGACGTCAGCCTGGTCCGGCGGTGGATGTCCTTTGGCTTGGTGCTGCTGGTCTCCAACTCGATCACCATCGTGTTGGGTGTGGTGATCCTCTTCACGTGGAGTCCGCTACTCGCGATCGTGTTCATCCTTTCTTCCTTACCCATGCTGGTATTCGGTTCCCGTTTTCGCACGCGGTTCTCCGGTCTTGCCCGCCTCACCCAGGACCAGTGGGGTGATGTCGCCACCTCCGTCGAAGAATCCGTGCACGGTATTCGCATTCTGAAGTCCTTTGGTCGCGGCAAGGACGCTCTGGAGCGCTTCACCACGCGGGCTTCGCTCGGGCGTGACCTCGAAACAGAAAAAGGCAGCACCCTCGCCACACTCGGTTTCTGGTTGGGCTGGGTTCCAGACTTCGCTCTCGCCAGTTGTCTAGCACTGGGGGTATGGCTCTCCAGCGCAGGTGAGCTCACCACTGGTGAACTCTTTGCGTTCTTTGCCACCGCGGCGGTGTTGGCAGGCCCGATCGCCTCCATTTCCTTCCTCTTAGCTCTGACCTTTGAAGCCCGCAGCGGCTTGGACCGCATCTTCGAAGTCATGGATGCCACCAACCCGATTCTTGACTCCCCCGCGACCACAAGCCCTGCTCGTGGTCGCGGAGAGTTGGTGTTTGAGAATGTTCATTTCCGCCACGAGGACACCGAACCGGGCACCCGTGACCTGATTGACGGCATTTCCTTACACATCAAACCGGGGGAAACCATGGCGTTGGTG
>CAKZKU010000085.1 GCA_937124545.1 uncultured Microbacteriaceae bacterium
GCATATCCGTGTTTCTCCCTGATGGGCGTCAACAACTCCGATTCACCTCACAATCGGCAGAAGAGCATCTTTTCGTCCGCGTCGTTGCCACGATGCGATAGAGGGCATATTTTTGGAAACACCGCAGTCCGGGATGACAGCGGAAGCGCAGTTAAATCGGAGGCCAACGCCCTTTATCGATACTTCCATTTTCAATCCCACGAACTTCAAACAGCTATGAAACATCTCTTGCTTGGCTTCCCACTGGCCCTCGTCGCTCTGGCCGCCAAAATCCAATCACCCGTCCCGGACGATGTCCGCAAAGCATTCGATCTCAAGGAACACTACCAACAGATCCTCCTCGTCGAAGGCTTTCCCATCGTGGCATCCAAGAAAGTCCACCCCTCCGCCCTCCACGAAGCAGCGCACACCATGAGCTCCATGCTCAGAAATCGGCCCGACATTTTTAAACAACTCGCGAAAAACAAGGTGCGCTACTCCATCATGGCAACCAGCGAGCGCACCTGCGACATCCCCGAGCACTCCGACCTCACCCCACCCGAATTTTGGAACCGCCGCGCTCGCGGGCTTGGCGCCACGCGCCAGCGCCCCTCCGTTTCCTGTGGCGAGGAAAACCTTCTCCATAACCCTGGAGACCCCTACAATACCGAATCCATCTGCGTTCACGAATTCGCCCACGCGATTCACCAAATGGCCCTCGATGAACTCGACCCAACCTTCGACACCCGCCTCAAGGAAACCTACCAATCCGCGATGGCCCGCGGACTTTGGGCCGGAAAGTATGCCGGATCCAATCACCACGAATACTGGGCTGAAGCCGTGCAATCATGGTTCGGCACCAATAACGAAAACAACCGCGACCACAACCACGTCAACACCCGCGCTGAACTGATCGAATATGACCCCGCCGTTGCCAAGCTCTGCCAGGAAGTCTTTGGTGACAACGACTGGATTTACGTCCGTGCAGATCATCCCTCACGCGCTCAAGAACCCCACCTCAAAAACCTCGACCTAAACAAGCTCAGTCCCTTTCGCTGGACCAAGGAAGAGCAAGCGGCCTACGAAGCTCACAATAAAAGGAAGCAATAAGCGCATTTTGAAATCATTCCCAGATCCCAGCAGCTTTCGATGATTGGGAGGAGCTCCTGACATCCCCCGAAAACGCTTCCAGTCCGAGACAATCGTTATTTTCTGTAGAACCTTCTTCCTGTTACTCCTATCACCTTTCACTGCAACCGCCGAAGAATCAGTAAAATGATTATTATGGGAAACAGATTTACCGGAGACATAAAGGCTTCTGAGTGTTCCTCGAAGATAAATGAAAAGGGGACGCTATACCTCGCTCACTCGGATCAGCAAGAAACCTGGAACCAATCCTGAGCCACTTTTTCAGGAAGCGGGCGTTTGTAGTTCGTCCGGATGATCCCCGGGCTATTTCCTGCCAGTTCCGCCACCCAATCACGCGAGACGCCCAGGGCTAACAGCGAGCTGATCCATGTGTGTCGGAGTCCGTCCTTCGGCCAGTTTTCGATGATTCCAGCATTTCGAAGCTCGAGGCTCATGTCCCGTTGGGTTCTTCGGCCGGTAATGCTGCCGCTCGGTTTTTGCTCGGGAAGCAACCAACTTGACAGCGCAGTCCACATGGCTTCAGCAAGTTTGTCCGACAGACCACTCTCTGGTTTTGCGGTAAAGGTGACGTAGCGGGGCTCAGCGAGCTTGCCCGCAACTTCAGGCCGAATGTGGATATGCTTGGCCTCAAAATCGATGTCCTCCCAGCGAAGACCATCGCGCTCCCCGAAGATTCCGTCGATCTCACTGGGGCGGAGCCCCGCAAAGGCTCCCAATGCGAGAAAGCAGATTCTGGACGAGGTTTGACCAGTGCCATTGCCGTCGAGATACCATTGAAAGCAATTTTGGAGGGCTTCCGGAGCCCAAACGACCGGCTCCTTCCTCGGATCACGAAGCAGGGCGACATCCTTGGCAGGGTTGAAACCCTTCGGGATCCAACCCCAAACACGGGCTCGCTCGAAGAGGTGCCGCAGATGGCGGTGCGTGTTGTTGAGATGCCGGTTCGAGCCGTTGAGTTTTCTCCGCCATTCTTCGATGTCGGCTTCGGTCAGGGAATCGAGATAGCGCTCGCCCAGGCTGTCCTCGATGATTTTCGACCGGGTCTTGGCGTCCTGGACAGTGGCCCGACGATGGTTGCTGTCCTCGTATTCCTTGCGGTAGCGTTCGCAGGCCTCGGCAACGCTGATGCGCCGTCCGAAAGCTTCTTGCCGGGCGATCGCTTCATCCAGCACGCGTTTCGGATCGTCAAGAATGCGGCAAAGTCGAATCCACTCCGCTTCCTTGGCGGTGATGCGATGGACCCTCCCAATCTCCCCGCGTTTGAGCTGCCCGCGGATTTCTTTGGCCAGCGCAATGGCTTTCTCTTTCGTCTTTCGCTGTTTCACCTGGCGGAGCATCCCCGGAGGTGTCCAGGTGATCTGCCAAACACCCTCCGAGCTCGTTGGTGAGTAGATTTTCACTGGGCCGATTTCCTGGTGCAATGGCATCGGAAAATCATACGGAATTCATACGGAAAAGCTGCAAAAAATTGCCGAAAACTGCGACTTCCGGGATACTCTGAAGACTTATGCCTTAGGGCCTAACTCACTACCGAACAGTTAGTTGAGATCATCTAAGGAATGGCGGAGGGTGTGGGATTCGAACCCACGGATACTTTCGCATCACTCGATTTCGAATCGAGCGCCTTAAACCGAGCT
>CAKZKU010000086.1 GCA_937124545.1 uncultured Microbacteriaceae bacterium
GAATCAAACTCGGTTTCAACAACACATCCGGTGGAATCCCAACCGACTGAATAGACTGATCTCCGGGCGTCAAATATTGAGCCACGGTCAACTTCAATCGAGAATCATCTGGGTTTCCGTACAAGTGCTGTACAGAACCTTTTCCAAAACTGCGTTCTCCGATGATGACAGCACGACTTTGATTGCGCAACGCTCCTGCCACAATTTCGGATGCGGAGGCAGAATTACCATTCACCAAGACCACAATTGGCATGTTTGACAAGGTGTTGCTAGAATGGGCGTGGGTTTCTTCGCGTTCTCGCTGAGCACCTTCAACAGTGGATACCAACACACCATTTCGAATAAACTTGTCAGAAACCTTGATGGCCTGATTCAAATACCCCCCTGGATTATTTCGCAAATCCAACACCAACCCTTTAAGCCCAGAGGCTTCCTGTTGCATTTCAGTCAACAACGCCTCCATATCGTTGGCCACATTCTGATGGAAACTCTGAATTTTGATGTATCCGATGCTCTCGTCCAACAACTCCCCTTTTACAGGATCAATTTTGATTCGACCGCGCACAATTCGCGCAATGGTTGACGTTTTGGGGCGGTTGACACTCTGCCCCATTGCCTTTGGGCGTAGCAAGCGGTAACCTGTCAACTATGAGAGAAGTTAGCAAGGCAGAGCTGGCGCGTTGGGCGGGCGTCAGTAGGCAAGCCGTAACTAAAGCCTGTAAGCCTGGCGCCCCCTTGTATGACGCAAGCGGCGGTAAAGGCGTAGACGTAGAGCACCCGCTGGTGCGCGAGTGGTTAGAAAGCCACGGCGTGCGCGATTTGCCGGAACCCCGACCTGATGTGCCCAAACCCGTAAAATCTCGCGCTAAAGCTGCCCGCGCTAAGTCCCCTACGAGCCCAACAGCCTCGCCACCGGCGGAAACCGGGACTGTGCCCCACGAACTGAAAGACCTAGAAGACCTAACCGTGCGTGAGGTCGTTATGCGCTACGGCAGTGTGGACGGCTTCAAACGATTCGTGGACGCGCTCAAGAACATTGCGGAGTACAAACACCGCGAGCTGCGAGTCAAACAGCAGCGGGGCGAACTTATCGAACGAGAGAAAGTCGCGGGCTTGGTGTTCCCTATGATTGACGTGGCTTTTTCTCGGCTAGTGTCAGATGTCCCGGACTCCGTGAGCAAGTTAGTCGTAGCCCGCACCGAATCAGGGGGGCCCGATACAACCACGGACGTGCGCAACTTAATTCGAGACGCCAACAGCCGTGTGCTTAAAAATTTAAAACAAACCGCTGCACGCTTAGAGGTGCTGAAAGATGCAAATTGAACACAAACCGCTAGACGTTTTGAAAGTAGCGACGAATAACTCTCGCACGCACTCGGCGCAACAGATTGAGCAAGTCGCCGCAAGCATCTCAGAATTCGGATTCACCAACCCCATACTCATCGACGAAAACGACGAGATAATCGCGGGCCATGGTCGCAAGCTGGCCGCTGCGTCGATAGGCATGCAGGAGGTGCCCTGCGTAGTGCTGCCGAACCTTACTAGCGCCCAAAAGCGCGCGTACCTTATCGCCGACAATCAGCTGCCCTTGAATGCCGGGTGGGACTTGGGTTTGCTAAAAGCCGAAATAGAAGATCTGCAGGCGTTAGATTTTGACATTGACGTCCTAGGCTTCGATTCGTCGTTTTTGGACAACCTGTTCGCAGGCGCGCTACCCCCTGAAGACCCCGCCACCAACGTACCGGAGCCCCCTGAAGACCCCGTCACCGTTGAAGGCGATATTTGGGCGCTAGGCGGGCACCGTGTGATGTGTGGCGATTCTACTAGCGTGGACGCGGTCACGGCGCTTTGCGATGGGGAGAAAGCGCACCTGCTGCACGCGGACCCGCCGTACGGGATGGGCAAACAAAAAGACGGCGTTCAAAACGACAACCTGTACCGCGAAAAGCTAGACGAGTTCCAAACAGAGTGGTGGCGGACTTTCCGTTTGTTTTTGCAAGATAACGCTAGCGCGTACGTTTGGGGTAACGCGCCTGATTTGTGGCGGTGGTGGTACTGCGGAGGCCTAGCAGATTCGGAAGACCTTGAGCTTCGCAACGAAATCGTATGGGACAAAAAGTCGGTGCCCGGCATGGCTGCTGAAGCGGGTACGCAATACCCGACGGCAACTGAACGATGTTTGTTTTTTCAAATAGGCTGCCAGTTTTTAGGCAACGTCAACAGCGACCAGTATTGGGACGGTTGGGACGTTATTCGGGAGTACTTAGAAACTGAGGCTAAAGGGGCCGGGCTGTCGCCGTCGTTGTGCCGGGGGATAACCGGCGTGCAGATGTACTCGCACTGGTTCACCAAGTCGCAGTGGGCGATGATATCAGAGAAGTACTACGCGTTGCTCCAGGCGGCGTGCCCTGGCCACTTCAAAAAGCCGTACGCAGAGCTGCGCGCCGAGTACGAGCGGATCAAAGGCGGGTACCGCAACCACTTTAACGGCATCCAGA
>CAKZKU010000087.1 GCA_937124545.1 uncultured Microbacteriaceae bacterium
ACACCCGCAGCAAAGATGAAGAGCAAGATCTGGGTTCCCATGTCCCACCGGATGCCGGGGCGGAAGTAGGCCCACATGACACCGGCGAGAGCAGCAAGAGCGGCTGCGGCAATCCACACCACGCGGATCACCCGGTCGACGTCGATACCGGAAGCTGAAGCGAGGGCCGCGTTATCCGACACTGCCCGCGTTGCTTTCCCAATCTTGGTGTTCGTCAGCCACCAGGCAAAAATGATGATGACGATCAGGCTGATGCCCATGCTGATCATGTCCACGACGCCCAGTGAGACTGTGCGGAAAAGATTTACCTCACCTGTTCCGCTGGAGTAGGGCAGCTGCGCGGTGTCGCCACCGATGAAGAACTGAAACAGGTATCGAATGCTGAGCGACAGGCCAATGCTGACGATCATCAGCTGGACGATTCCCATGCGTCGATCGCGTAGCGGCTTCCACAGCCCTGAGTCCATCGCCCAACCAGACGCGCCTCCCAAAATCACCGCGCCCGGAATCGCAATCCAGAACGGCAGGCCGAAACTCACCAACATGAGCGCCATAACGGCGCCGAAGGTCACCATCTCGCCGTGGGCAAAGTTGGGAAGAGCCGTGGTTCCGAACACTAGTGACAGCCCGATGGACGCAAGCCCGAGGAGGAGACCGAAGTTCAATCCGTCGAACAGACGCATCATGAACTGGTCAAAGACACTGATTGGGGTGCGCTGTCCTTCACCGATGAAGAAGTTCTGCACGACGGTGCCGGTGAGACCAAAAGTCACTTCCTGCTGTGCGCCACCTTCCAGCACGGCAATGCCGTCAGGGAGCGTGTCTTCGACGAGGGTGACCGCATAGGTTCCCTTTGAGGGGACGCCGACCGCCCACTTACCTTCGGCATCGGTTACGACTTCGGCGCTGTAACCGTTGCCCTCCACGAGGATCTGAACGCCCTGAAGCGCGATGCCGTCGTTCTTGATGTTCCCGACAATCGTGTCGGAGTATTCGTCGCCGACAGTGTCAGCGAGAGCGGGTTGCGCAGCAAACACGCTGAAGAAAGCCAACAGCATGGTGACCAGCACCATGAGAGTCTGCTTTTCCACGCGAGCACGCGATCGGGTCTGGGTGTTCACACGGCCTCCGGGGATTCGGAACATAATGGCGTCGTTTATTGCCCTTGCATCATCGTTGACGCTGGTTGAGGTCATCGTATTCACTTCGCAGGGGGACAAAAAGTAGCAGAGCCCCATTATGCCCAGGTATAGCGCGCAGGTCGAACCGGTTACGATGGATCGCAACCAAAATGTGAGCTAAGCAAGCGCCACAGCGCTGACAATGTGGGGAAAACCATGGCAGAAGACAACCCGTTCGGGTTCATCGGATTGACCTACGACGACGTGATGTTGCTTCCGGCGCACACGGACGTCATCCCCAGCGCCGCAAACACAGCCTCCCAGTTGACCAAGCGAATCGCCGTGGCGTCACCGCTTGTGTCCTCCGCGATGGACACGGTGACCGAAGAACGCATGGCGATCGCCATGGCGCGCCAGGGCGGATTGGGAATTCTCCACCGCAATCTTTCCATTGACGATCAGGCCACGGCCGTTGACAAAGTCAAACGCAGCGAATCAGGGATGATTACGAACCCCGTGACCATCACCCCGGAGGAATCCGTCGCCGATGTTGATGAGTTGTGTGCAACCTTTCGGGTGTCCGGCGTTCCTGTCGTGACCGGGGACGGTTTGCTCGTGGGCATCATCACTAACCGAGACATGCGTTTTGTGACAAAGGAAGATGCCGGAACCACCCTGGTCAAAGACGTGATGACCGGCGACGGGCTCATCACTGGTTATGAGGGAATGCCGGCCGAAGAGGCGCTGGCAATTTTTGCGAAGCACAAGATTGAAAAACTGCCCTTGGTCGACAAACAGGGCCGCCTGACCGGGCTTATCACTGTCAAGGATTTTGATAAGAGTGAGAAATACCCCTTCGCCACGAAAGATGATGAGGGTCGTTTGCGCGTAGGCGCCGCCATGGGTTTCTTTGGTGACGCTCTCGAGCGCGCCGGTGCCTTGCGCGATGCGGGAGTCGACGTTCTTGTCGTGGACACGGCGAACGGTGACTCCCAGGGTGTGCTGGATGTGATCGCCACCCTGAAGAAAGACAAAGCGTTCGCGGGCATTGATGTCATCGGCGGAAACATTGCGACCCGGTCGGGTGCGCAGGCAATAATCGATGCTGGCGCCGATGCCATCAAGGTCGGGGTTGGGCCCGGTTCGATTTGCACAACCCGGGTGGTGGCCGGTGTCGGAGTGCCGCAGATTACCGCGGTCTATGAGGCATCTCTCGCGGCAAAGAAGGCGGGGGTTCCGCTGATTGCTGATGGCGGTTTGCAGTACTCCGGCGATATCGCGAAAGCCTTGGTGGCCGGTGCTGACACCGTGATGCTTGGTTCCTTGCTCGCGGGAACAGACGAAAGCCCGGGAGACCTGATCTTCGTGAACGGGAAACAGTTCAAGAGCTACCGAGGAATGGGCTCACTGGGCGCACTGCAAACGCGCGGCAAGAAAACGTCCTATTCCAGAGACCGCTATTTCCAGGCCGATGTTCCCAGCGATGAACAACTCATCGCTGAGGGGATCGAAGGCCAGGTGCCTTACCGCGGACCCGTGGCTTCGGTGGTCTACCAGTTGATGGGTGGCTTGCGTCAGTCCATGTTCTACACCGGCGCCGCCACTATCGGTGAGCTCAAGAAGCGCGGTTCGTTCGTGCGGATTACTCCCGCTGGTCTGAAAGAGTCACACCCGCACGACATCCAAATGGTTGTCGAAGCCCCCAACTACCGGCGCTAACGGCCAGAGAGGCTTTCGCTGTGAATGAAGTAGAAATTGGTCTGACCAAGCGCGCCACGAGGGGTTATTCCCTGGATGATGTCGCGGTGATTCCGTCCCGTCGAACCCGAGACCCCGAAGACGTCAGCCTCTCGTGGACCATCGATGCTTTTACCTTCGACACCCCGGTGATTGCGGCGCCCATGGACTCCGTGATGTCTCCGGCCACCGCCATTGCGCTGGGCAAGCAGGGGGGTTTGGGTGTGCTGAACCTCGAGGGGTTGTGGACCCGCTACGAAGACCCGTCTGCCGTTTACCAAGAAATCGCGGGATTCACGGAGACCGAAGTCACGCGCGGCTTGCAGCGGATTTACGCAGAACCCATCAAGGCCGAACTCATCACGAAGCGCGTGCAGGAGATCCGCGAAAGCGGCGTGCCGGTGGCGGGTGCCTTGAGCCCCCAGCGCACGAAAGAGTTTCACGAGACAGTGGTGAAAGCTGGTGTTGATCTTTTTGTGATTCGCGGCACCACAGTCAGCGCGGAGCACGTCAGCCAAAACCGTGAGCCCCTGAACCTCAAAGAATTTATCTACGAGCTCGATGTTCCGGTGATTGTTGGCGGCGCGGCAACGCACACCGCCGCGTTGCATCTGATGCGCACCGGCGCCGCCGGGGTCCTCGTCGGTTTCGGGGGAGGTGCAGCCTCCAGTACGCGTGCATCGTTGGGCATTCACGCCCCCATGGCGAGCGCAATTTCCGATGTGGCGAGTGCACGCAGTGAATACCTGGATGAGTCCGGCGGTCGGTACGTTCACGTCATTGCCGATGGCGGACTGGGTCGCAGCGGCGACATCGTCGCTGCGATCGCGACCGGAGCAGATGCTGTCATGGTCGGCTCCCTTCTTGCCCGCGCTTCTGAAGCCCCAGGGCTTGGATGGCACTGGGGTCAAGAAGCTCACCACGCCACCATGCCGCGCGGGTATCGTGCGTTTGTCGGCGAAGGGGGAAGCCTGGAAGAGGTGCTGCACGGTCCCGCACATTCAGCAGATGGTCGAACAAACCTGATGGGTGCGCTGCGTCACTCGATGGCAACCTGCGGATACTCCGACCCGAAGGAATTCCAGCGGGTTGACGTGGTCATCCCGTCCTAGTCCTTCATTGATCGCACAGCCCCGGGTTCTATTCTGAGGACACGATGACCAAGCCCCTCTCTTTCTGGACTGTGGCTTTCCGGCCGCGGTGGCTTGCCGCTCTGGCTCTGGCCCTCGTCGTGGCAGGAGTCTTCGCTTTCTTAGGACAGTGGCAGCTAGAGCGCAGTATTGCCTCGGCCACCATAATTGAGCGCGATACCGAAACCGTTGTTGCCCTGAGCACCCTGGAGACACCTCAGTCCACCATCACCACAGAGGGCAGTGGCCGCATGGTGAGCATCACCTGTTCCTTCGACCAACGGGATGATGTCGTTGTTACCAACCGGCAGGCAGCGGATCGCTCTGGCGCCTGGTTGGTCCGCCACTGCGCAAGCTCCGAGGGGACGTCCCTCGCCGTCGTTGCCGGCTGGGCTCCCGAGAGCGGTTCACTGCCCTCCACAACAACCGAGGGAGTCGGGCGTTACGTTCCCACCGAGTCCCCGCAACAAACAGAGTTG
>CAKZKU010000088.1 GCA_937124545.1 uncultured Microbacteriaceae bacterium
GCCGCGTTACAAGATCGGTGAGCCGGAGCCAAAACAGAATAACGATCACCCGGCACAACATGGTCAGCCTGCCAAGGATCATCCCGCCGAGCGCCCTCACCACAAAGCCAACAGATCGTCGCGCTCTCCCTGACCTCTTTAGCCCGCTTACGGTAATCACCGCCGTACTGACCCGTCAGCCTTTTCCTCTCGGCCTTCTTGAAATCCGCGTACCTATTCACCGCAGCACCATGCTCCTCGCAACGAGAACCGTTACGAGACAACTTCCCGCAGTCCATACAAGGTTGTTTGAACTTATGCCCAGCCATGCCTACAACTTTGTCACAAATTTGGTCAATTTTTGTGACTCTCCAGGAAAAGTTTTGAACCGAAAAATTTACCGAACACGGCAAGTTTTTGAGCTTTTATTGTTGTGGGCTTTCCAGAATCGAACTGGAAGAAACAAAACGAAACGAAAGAAGGAAGGAACAAAAATTTCCGCAAACCTGCAAGCCCTCGCGGGAGGACACCCCCCGGTCTTTTTTATATTGAGTTATATAAACGCAAGTAACGCAAAACATGAAACCACAGCCGCAACCGTGATCAAACCAAAGTTATGGTTGAAAAACCTTAGAAACTTCTTCATAATAGTTTCTAATCCCGGCTGCAATGTCGTCTTGTGAGTCGTTGCTGTATCGTGCATGAAAGTCAGCGACGTTATCAACGGTTGCAATTTGTTGCACATACTCTTTTGCTATCTCTAGCAGTTGTTCGTTTTTAGACATAACACGCCTCCTAGTATCGTTTGATCTCTCCCTGATAGTAAACACCCTTTTGCAGTTCAAAGCAAGTAATTGCTGGTTGCGAGTCTTCGCCCGAGTTCCGGCGGAACCAATCAGAGCCGTTGTCCATGGTGCTTGCCTGAATCCACCACCTAGACCCCCCTGACGGTGCTTGACCGAGTTCTTGAACTCTTGTGTGGTGAAAGTGTCCAGTCACGAGAATGTTCGCCGCAGCAAGGTACTGCGAGCCAAAGGTTGATTTCTTCCAGTGATCCGGTATTGAATCGGGTCGGCGAACCTGGTGTCCGTGAACACAGCCGATGACGTGATTGCCGTCTCCGAACGTGTCCAAGGCAAACCCTTCGTCCTCCGGTTGCGGAATCAAATAAGTAACGTCAAGCCCAAGCTCCGATGTGATCCGTCGAAGCTGCTGAAGGATGACAATGCCCCAGTCGTCCACCCCTGGCCTGCCGACAGTTTGTTTGTTGTGACGGAACTGACAATGATTAGAAGCAACACTGCCATAAGTCACCGGGGCGTATTTCGCGCACATCTTGATTAGATCAAACATCAACGACGTTGCGACATCCGTGCTCTGCATAGGTGACAAGTCATTTGTCGCTAATTGGTGTTGATCGGTAGCGTTGCTGACCGACTCGATGATGTCCCCGCCGTCAATAATGATTACCTTCTCGTAACCACCTTTTTTGATTGCTTCCTCGATGCGCGCATACGACTGAAAAACACGTTCGAGCAACTCTTGTGTTCCGCCGCGAGAGCCCGTCTTGCCGACCTGGAAGTCAGACGGAACAACGACAAAAGCTTTGCCCTTAGAGGTTTTCACCGCTTTCGGAGTTTTGGCTTTCTTTGCCTGAGCGTAAAGAGTCGGTAAATCTACAGATGTTGCTTTCTTGGCGAACCGAAATCTGTAAGAAGTAAGCCACTCCCCATCCCAGCGTTGCCACTGTGAGGTTCGAGGGGCACCAATGATTTCGTACTCAGCCGAAGAGTAACCTCGTTGCTCAAGGAACTCGTCAAAGTTAGGGGCGTCCTCTAACCCTTCTGTAGTCGCGGTGCCCTCACTGCCGTCAAACTCTACACCTGGGCGAAAATCTTTCGGTGCCTCAATCTTCTTTGCGGGCTCTAAGTTTTCAAGCACAAGAACACCTGCCCTTACGGTGATTAGAGATTGCCTTCTCGCTGATACTGAGCCCTCGGCTGCGGAGTTCGCTCTCCAAAGTCTTCACAGGCCAGCTCGCGTGATCGTTGATAGCTTTTGTCAAAATATCTTTATCGGCCTCGCTCAGCTCAGACGCAATCGTTCTGACCCTGCAAGGAAAAACACGAACTGGTGGTTCTAGGTCTTCTAACATTGGCTTCCTTTCCGAAAGTCAAGCTAAACCATTACGTCAGCAATATCAGGTATAGACACGCCGAAGTCATCTATGGCTGTTATCCACATTATCGCGCCAGCATCCATCTTGTCATCATATATTTTGTAAGCCTCTAGCTTGCAAATGTTTGAATCGTCAGCCCAAACCCCCGCGTTAGTGCAACTGTCAGCCACAGCGCGAACAAGTTTGTCAATGTCGGGAGGCACAATAGGGAAAACTCTTTTATTGGAGGCAATCGTTTTTGGTCGAGACAAAATAAAAAGCACCCGAAAAGAAACAGGGCCGGTCAGGGTTTCCCAACCGGCCTCTGCAACCGCCTCAAGTGCCGCTTCTGTTACTGTCTTGCGCCAAGCGGGAAGGTATTTAGAAGCCTCTACCATGCGACCCCCGCCGACGTGTCGCTTACTCCCTTGTGGCGACGGCCTGCCAAGCACTCTAATGCTTAGATCGGGCATCATCGCTCAGGCGTGTTAGAACGCCGCGTTCGCATCCGTCGGCATTGCATCGCCGATTTTAGCGGTAGGCCACTGCTCCATGATCGCAGCCTCTTGGACCTTCTCGCCCACAGGCGTAATAACGTCAGCGCGTACCTTCACAGCGGAGCCCGTCGAGCCGTCACGCTTTGGAAAAGTCGCGGTGCCATAAACCTGACCCTTGATTTTTACTTGCTTGAATCCCTCAAAGTGGCGGGACTTGTCCTCAGTGGTGACATCATAAATAGTCTTATCCACCGTTTCCCACTCGTCCTGGTGGTTTTTCTTTCGCACGTCTATTGCAACTTTGATACCCAAGCCCCAGTGAAACTCCTTGACTTCATTCAGCCAACCAGTTAGCTCAATGTAAGCTACATTTTTTTCCATCTTTACCCCTCCGATTCAATATGTGTTTTTTCTACACAGTCATTATTACCACAAAGCCTGGTCCCAGGCAAGTAAGGAACTCCCATGTCGTTCACGGGTGTTATCTGATCCTCGTCGAAGTAGCCATGCCACGGCACACACTTCCCGAGGTCCGAGTGAACCGTTTTCATACGCTTAGCCCGACACGAAGCGCAGAAGATGATGTTCTTACGAGCCGTCTGAGATTCCCAAACGTAACCGCAGCGACGACAGTGAAGGACAGGCACCCCGCAAGCTTACAGCTCCGATTGAATCAACACCCGTAAAGCAAGCTCGGCTTGTTGCGGGACTACACCATTGCCACAAGCGCGTAATTCTTCACGCCTGCCAACACCCGCGCCGACAATAAAACCTTCCTTTAGCCCCATCATCCACTCTGTAAAAGAAGAAGACAGTCGGTGCGAGCCATCTTTGCCGTCAGGCTTCGTCGGGTCCGGCGCTTTCCTCCCAATAATTTTTTCCCATCTTTCAATGGCCGGCAAAAACCTTCCCCAGTCAATTTCTTTTTTGTGAACCAGCCTTGACAAATTGACCGAATGTAGAGACCCATGCGACATTTGCGAAGATTTCATATTGTCCGCGTAAAGATCAGTAGCGGTAGGCGTCGGCAAAACAGAGTCATTATGAAACTCTCGAATAACTGTTTCTCGTACATTCGCATACCCACCCTTTGAGCGATCTATCTTGCTCTCGTCTCTTGCTGGCAAATAATCCATTGTGTTTGGGGTTGGGAAAAGCGACTTCTCGATAGCCTTAGAAACTTTCAAGCCATTCATTGCCGCCAACTCTGCCATCTGATCCCTCACCTGCAACACAATGTTTCTCTCTAACGCCTGCTTCTCGGTAATAGCACCACCGTCGCCCTCAATAGCCGATGGCGTCCGCAGCAGAGATTCCTCGGGGATAGGCGACGACGAAGACCCTGAATCTTCTATGGGGCGCTCCCGCGTCGGAAGCAAGTACGCTCTCCCATCGAGCATCGTACCCGAGCGAGGCCAAGTCTCCGAGAACGGCTCCGAGTGCTCGCAAAGAAGGCTCACCTTCTCCGGCTTCTCCCATACACCACGGGCACTGCTCCAAATCGCTACTAGCTTTTGCACTTAGTAATCCCCTCACATTCTCAATCACAACCAGCTTTGGTTGCAAAACTTCAATGGCTTCGGCAAACTCACTCCACAAACCAGAACGGGTGCCTTCGCCCATCCCAGCCCTGCGCCCCGCAAGAGACACATCCTGGCAAGGGAACCCGCCAGTCAGAATATCTACCGCTTCTACCGAACTCCAATCCACCTGACTAACATCACGATAATTAGGAATCCCCGGAAAGTTATGTTCCAATATCTTCGACGGACCATCTGCCCATTCGCAGTGCCACGCGACCTCCGCGCCAGTAATAGCGCTTACGGCGAGGTCTAAGCCACCGTATCCGCTAAATAAAGAACCTATTTTCATGACACCCCCCAATGTTTGAAAAAGTGAGAAACGCGCGATCACAGGGCTTTTGCGTGCATGGCGTCGCGCGCTCCTCACGTCGAGCATACAGCGATCTAGTCATTTGCAATCAAACTCCCCAGGCCGACACTCCCAATGCTCACCCTGATCATGCAAAGACCGAACCCACTGACGCTTCCCCGGACCCTCAGCTGCAGGAGCAAAAGGCTTACCCCAATCATTCAAAACCTCACGCTGCGGCAACAGATCGTTCTCCCAAGCGTCAGCGTTCAACCAAGAAGCAGGATTCTTCGTGAACTCAGGTTTCCTATTCGGATCATCACGATACTTTTCAACACCCTCCAAGATGACCGAAAGCGTAGCCCTCTTCAAAGCACCCTCAAGCGCCTTCTCGGCTTTTCTCTTATCCGCCTTCTTCGGATAAAGATTCCAAAACTGATCAAAAATGTCTTTCTTGTTTTTTAGTTCTTGTTCTATGGTTCTCGTTAGTGCGACATCCTTGTCCCCTCGTCGGACATTTTTGTCGCCTCGTGGGACATTTTTGTCCTCTCCTGGGACATTTTTGTCGGGGGACATTTTTGTCCCTTGAGGATCATCCATGACCAAAGTGTAGATATTTGAGTGATAGCGACCACGGTTTTCTCTCTTGATCGCACCAACCTCTTGCAGCTCCGCCACAGCACGCTCCACGGTTTTCACAGACGCCCCCATGCGCTCCGCAAGCGTCTCTCTCGACGGAAAAGCTCTATGAGTGTTGTAATCCGCGTAACGCGCCAAAATAGCGTACAACCGAAAAGCACTATTAGAGATTTTGAGGTCAATAACCCACTCGGGCACTAAAGCAAACTTGCGCTCAAGACTTATAGTTGAAGACAATTTGGACTACCCCCGTTCCCATTCAGAGTCATCGAATCCGGTCACTTCCACGACACCTCCCGGTCTTTGATCACTTGGCTTTGCGAGATGATTGGCAGAGGGTCTACAACCTCACCGTCAATGTGCAGCTCGAAGTGCAAGTGGGGGCCGGTGCTTATGCCTGTGTTCCCGACAGCCCCGATATTTTGGCCTCGTGCAACAGTAGCCCCGGCACCTACATCATCCGGGATAGACCCCGCCTTCAGGTGCGCGTAAACAGTAACCCAACGCTCCACCTCACCATCGGCTATCGGCACAATATGTTCAATTTTTACCCAGTGCCCATAACCCTGGTTCACGCCAGCCTCAGCCACAACACCGTTCAAGATCGCCATGACTGGCTCACCCTCCCCCGGCACAAAGTCCACCCCTTGATGGTCGCTGCTGCAAGCGCTACAAGGCGCAACCCTCCAACCGAAGTCACTACTGATTTCGGGATCATGCACAGGCAACACAGCGTGCGCGTAGTTCAAGTAGTTAGGGCGTTCAATCTCTTGCACATAATTACTTTGCACAATGACGGGTGCTGGGATAACCATTTGGAACGCAGGCGCACCCTTTATATCAAACACGCCGGGTACAGTATGAATCACACGCTCTGCCGCCGGAGAACCTGTACCCGAAAAAGTTTGCTCTCCGTTTGAAAAAAACAACATCGGCAAAAACATATAAACAAAAACAATCACATACGACACGGTGAGGTTTCTCTCACTTAGTGCTTTTAGCATTGCTGACACCCTCTTTCCATTCCCAATAAGCGTTCGCATTTTTGCGATGCTTCATGTGCTTCCTAAACTGCCGAGGGTGATCAAACGACTCTTCCCTCAGTTCTTGCAGGTCAATGCCAAGCTCTTTAGCCCAACTGACCTCAGTAGCGCCCTTCTCCGTCTTCATAAATTTCCTTCGTTCCGTTAGTTTCCAGAACGTACCAGAGTTGCGTCACTACGTCAAAGACCGGAAGGCTGTGGCTCTCCCAAGAGCGAAGCTTGTGCCCCAAAGCGCGAGCAGCGATAGCCACCCAAGCATCCGACTCCATCTCCCCGTTGTAACTGGCGCAGACAGCCATCAACCATTCAGGCTTGTCCAACAACTTAGAACCACCATGCCCACGATTCCTGCGGTGATGCACAACAAGATCGTTGCTCTCCCCGCAGTGAAAACAGTAAGGGTCTCGCTCTAGAACCAGCTTCCTAGTTGATGCCTTCATTAGTTCTCCCGTAATCATCCTCGAACCGAACACAGTCTGCCGGGTCCACTAACCCAGCGGTAACGTAAAAAACCTCCATGTCGCCCACCATCGCAGACAAACGATGCAGATGACCAATCTCTATAAAAATTGAATCTCCCGGCCCGACTAAAAACTGTGTTTCCTCGACGGCGAGTTCCCCATTGCCAGATTCAACAAACCAAAAATGAGACTGGCCCTCATGCAAATGCAACGAAGTGCGTTCGCCCTCCCGTAAAAGAAACTTGCCCATTATGAAGCGCTCACCGACAAGCCACTCGTCTTCCAAGCCCCAAGGCTTTTCTGCTGTCACCTGTCAGAGCCCCAGCCGTCGCCACGGAAAGATACCCCCCCCAGGGAGGGTTTTTTTATCATCTCGTTACCGCAGTGATCGCAGCCGACTTTTACGTCAGATTCGATACCATGCTGAATCGCGCGAGTTTGTTTACAGTCAGAGCAACTATAAACATAAAAAGGCATATCAGAGTTTCATTTCGGCTTGCATAATCTTAGACATTGTTGCATTAGCCATTATTTCACCCTCTAAGGCCTTCAACTTTGTTTTGACACGGTTTACTTTGGCTTTGCACACATCTCGCGTCCAGCGGGCTTCAGCGGCCTCCAAGCGTGCCAAAGCATTACGATCAGCAACAGTGCCTTGAGCCTCGACAAACGCCTTATGTTCAAGCAAGTCCAGATCGCGTTCCGCGTCGGCTAACTCAATCTCAGCCTCAAAGAGAGCTTCCACTCCCTGACGGGTCATCGCTGTTAGCTCCTGCAAGCCCTTCACTATCTCGGATGGCAACATTTATCGTCTCCATCCTTTCCAGAAGGTTTGCTCGCCAAAACTCCACGTTAGAGTCATTTCTTTTGACCGCTTCCAGATACGCCTGTAGAAGCTCCTGTGCGCTTGCCTTCATTACCTGAAAGTCTCTCTGCACGATTCTTCACCTGCTCTAACGTTTTCTGATCCGCGCCTGCGGCCTGAGCTTCCGCCCATAACAAACGTAGCGCACTGACATCATCCAAAGCCTCCGCCTCGGCAATATAGTCACGGTTTCCCGCCGGAACTTTACGCATCTCCTCCCGGCTCGCCCGTTTTGAGCCATGCATACCGAGGTTGGCGAGGCACCGGCCCACAGATGATGTTTCTGTAAGCTCCGCAGCAAACTGACTTGCGCCCTTCTTTTCCGTAGCGTGACCGACAGCCTTCGGTAGCCCGGCTGCTTGATCTCCAACATTCAAATAAATGTAAGTTTTGAAAATCCACTCGGCGTCATCCGGCACAAGCTCCGTAATAATCCGACCATCTTCGTTCTGGGCATAGAACTTTGCAATCCTAACCTCCACCATGTCGTACTGATTTGGGTCCCATCTCATTACCGTTCTCCCTTCACTACAAGCCAAGGCTTTCCTTGGGCTCTTGATTGTCTTTGCGCGACGATGACTTTTTCACCGTTTCGCATGACAAAACCATACTTGGCTTTGCCCATTGAGTCCAACACTTTTGACTTAGTTTCGTTCAAAAGTTGTTCCGACTGAAGAAAACCGCCATGCGCTCGCAAAAGCAACTCGCCAACATCACCTAAGTCCACCTGTTCGTCAGCCTCAATATGAGGATTTAGATACCTGACAGCCTCGTAGGTCGCCTTGCTGCCATCCCAATCTGGCTTCTGCAAGTTTTGTAAATGATCCCAGAACCGAATTGCGGACTCTATCTGCGCCCCAATTTGGAAGTCGTCCCGATCTATCCAGCGCTCCTCATAGTTCCAACCAGCCACAGCAACAATGACCGAACGCTTCAAACCGAAAACCGCCATGTAATGCTGCACCTGCGCCACATAAGCAGGAGGCGCGTCGCTCCAAGTCCCGCGTGACGTTTTTACCTCGACAACAATCCACTCGTCATTTTTCGCGTCATAAGCCAAAGCGTCAGGGTTGGCGTGCAAGAAATCATAATCAGGGTGCCGGTAAGTTCCGGCCTCATAAACCTCAAACTCCGGGTGTTCCTCCGCCCACAAAGACAACACGGGCTTCTCGAAAGCTCGCCCAAACCGAATAGACCAAGAAGACAAAGGAGGATCGGGAATCTGCCCAGTCCTCTTAGCCCACAAAGCAAAAGCCGACTCCCACGGGTTCAAACCCATAATCGTGCCGATCTCCGAACCGCCCACACCGTGACGCCTCATTTCGTGCCACTCCTCAGAACCGGCCTCGGCGAAACCAAGCTTCACCGCGCCATTGAAAGTGTCACCATCAAGAGTTTTGTAAATACCGTTTTCGTCCATAGGATTACCTTATGACTAACGGCAGACATCTCAAAATGCTTTACTTCGAACTGCAAGACACTATGAGCGCTCAGGAAGGAACGCTTGGCTGCCAAGAAGCACCAGACATTTTCTTCCCCGAGGACTTCAGTGATAAACGTGTCAGAGAAGAAAGCGTTGCGCTTGCCAAAAGTTTGTGTAAAAAATGCCCCATCCAACTTGAGTGTCTCGCCTACGCGGTACAAGCAAAAGAAGAATGGGGCATTTGGGGCGGGAAGACCACCAAAGAGCGTCAGCCGTCCTCTGGCTCCAGATTCAGGTGAACAGTCATGGTGGCCTCTAAAAGCGCCTCAGACAGCCTCCTGGCCTCTCTAATGGTCAAAACAAGCGTGCCGCCATCGTCGGCTTGGGAAACGTCAAACCACTTATCAGATTTGACAACAACTTCGTCACGATCTCTTTCTGCTTGAAACATTTATACCCTCCTATAAGCAAACAATTTAGACGGTTGCAGTAAAGCACAAACGGCGCGCAAAGTCCAGCACCGGGAACGCAAAAACCCTCCCCCAGCGGATCAGGCTTTAGGGGGAGGGCTTCTGTTGTTAGGAAGGAAAGGTCATTACTGACACGACTCACAATCTACCAGAGATTGCGGGTCCACGCTACAAACGACACCATCAACAACTTCATTCATTTTTATTCCTCCATTTTTTTGTCGTATTGCAAAACAGATGTCAAAAGAGACATGACACCAGCCAGAGCTGAAACACTCAAGAGGTTTATTATATCTATCTCCAGCACACCTACAACTCCGGCGGCAGTCATCGTTGCAATCGCAGTCTGGCTTGAGGTTTTGATTGCTCTTTCACCGGCGTAAGCCCAATAACGCATCCACCTACCAGTCACTATTGTCCTCCTTATAGGCACGATCTTCCCAGACCGAACCGAATACATATGTCGTTAGAACCAGGGTCACTAAAGCTGCGCCCGCCGTAATCAAATCGCTCACATCAACACCCGTACCCATAAGGGTTGCAATGGTGCCGCCAAGAAGCATGGCAGCTCCGAGGCTAAACGCTGCGAAGATATACCGGCGACGTATTTTCCAAGATGGTTTTGTCATGGCACTAAACGTACCAGAAAGGGCGCTAAGGCCGCGATCAAACCAAACCCGCCAATGGCTTGCCACATTCGCCTCTCTAAAGCCCGAATCCTGTTTTCGTGATCTTCAATCTTTACCTCGCTGTCAGGCAGCGAAGAAACCACTTGTTCTAGGAGGCGACCTTGCCTTTGAACCTCTGTGTAAATGTCTTTCATGCTGACTCTGACCGAACCCGTCTCGTTGTGGTCAGTCATTACCAGCCGCCCTGGTTTAGAAACTTTTGCAAAGCAAGAACAGTAGATTTACCGGGCACGCCATTTATGCGACCTTTGTAAAGATTGTCAGCTTTTAGCATCCGTTGAACTGCGCCCCAAGTCTGCCTGCCAATCAAGCCATCCTCAGTGAGCTTAGGTTTGGGTGTGGCCTTCACGGGCTTGCTCTCGGAGGCGTGATCGCTTGAGAGGATTGTCTCGGGGTTGAAGTCAGTTCCATAACGCTGTGAGCGCCTAGTTTCAAAATGTAAATGGATCCCTGTGCTGGCCCCAGTCGTGCCAGTGTGAGCAATAACCTCTCCACGTTTGACCCGAGTGCCTTTGAGCAAAGGTGAGGGTTCCCGTAGATGGTAGTAGACAGTCCACACACGCGGTTCACTATGTTC
>CAKZKU010000089.1 GCA_937124545.1 uncultured Microbacteriaceae bacterium
ACAGAGGCAAAAGGTGAATACGCGTGGAAACCCGTTATCGTCCAAAAGTCGGCAGAAGAATTCGCTTCAGCAACCGCGAAAACGCTCTTATTGTGGTGCGATGCCGGCAACGTGATTTTCCGCAAGTTGCGTTGGCTTCGTAGGTACACCGTCCGCCACGGAGTATTCGCTCCGTTTTCGCGCGGAACCCTCAAGGACTGGACCCATCCGGATACTTTGGCGCACTTCAGACTCGAGGGTGATGATGTTTTGCGCAGCAACTGCGCTTCAGGGTTTGTCGGTTTTGATTTGGTGCAAGCGCAGGCCCAAGCGCTTATGCGCGAATGGTCCGACCTGGCGCTAAATAAAGATGTCTTTGCCCCAGAAGGTTCCAGTAGGGCGAATCATCGCCAAGACCAAGCGGTGCTGAGTTGCATGTTGGTTAGAGACGGAATTTTGTCCGACGGTTCCTTCCGCACAAACTGGACCGAGGAATACTTGACCGGTCAGGACATCGATAAGTCGGGAGCTAAATTTCGGCAGAAGCCAAAAAATTTACTGTTGAGGCTCCTTGCCGACATCCGGGCAAAACCGGTGGGGAAGAATCCCGCGTCACGTTAGATGTCTGGACTTTCGTGGGTTTCCAGGAATTCAAATAGCTCAACATCATCCACCCCGGGAAACATTCCCCCGCGCAGCGGGGATAAGACGTGTGCGTGGAGCCGGGCGCTCGTCCAGGCATTTCCGGCCCACTTCTCGCGGAGCGAGCCATTAGCCTCACGGCAACAAGATAGATCCGGGCACAGGGAGGATTGCCGAGCAGTGGTGTCTCGACCCCGAAACCATTTAGCGTCCTCAAACGCAACCCCCACAGTGATGGAGAATTCATCCGCCAGGGATGTTCCAATCTGCGTGGACTCCCAAAAAGTGCCTTCCGGGGTGTCGGTGTATTGGTAATACTCCGTCGTTCGGTTGGTTCGTGTGAACGCCTGCCTGGCACTCCAATGCCGACACACGATTTGACCTTCCGGTGACCCCATCACATCTACCGGAAGGGCTAGGCCATCGTTTTCGTAGGCCTTGTAAATAACACCGTCATCGCCCACCCGGAGAAAGTGCAAGCCAAGCCCTAAGTGCTTCGTAGCAAGGTTCATGAACCTCAAACCCGCGGCTTCGTGGGTTACTCCGAAGGCATCACGGAAGTCCTCGACCGCAAGATTCTTTTCTCGCTTTGACTGAGAAAGAAAGTCCAGCGCCTGCACCTCTGGCATCAAGCAGGCGGCAGCAAAGTAGTTGATGTCGAGGCGCTGTTGCAAGAACTCCTCATACGTATCGGGCACGTTGTGCTTGAGCACCTGATGGGCGATCGCCTGCAGGGCGAGTGACCGCAACCCGTGGCCACCAGGGATGGATGCCGGTGGCAGGTAAATGCGGCCGTTTTCCAAATCGGTCACACTCCTCGCACTGCGAGGCAGATCCCCCACGTGCACAATTTCCAGCCCCAGCTTGGCCGCCATCAACGCCACCTCGCGGTGAGTAAGAGCCCCCATCGAATCGTGCCCGACCGAGGCAACAAGCTCGCTCGCGAGCGTCTCCAAATCAGGCCGATAGTTGTCAATACCTCGCATGGCCAGTCTCAACTGGGTGTTGGCGCGCCTAGCTTCCTCAGGTGTGGCGAGCGCCAGCTTCTCGCGACGCACCAGTTCTCCGTGAAGAGCCAAGAGGGTCCGCAATTGATCATCGCCGACAGCCTTAGTTATTTTGAGCGGAGGAAGCCCCAGTTGCCCAAGAATTGGGCCGTGCTGGGCGGCAGCCCAATCACGCTCTAATTGCGCACGCTCGCTAGGTGCCGAATCGTCCAGCAATTGCGCCATCGTCACGTCGAGCTCGGTGCAGAGCGCTTGCAGAAGGCTGACTTTGGCTTCCCGTTTTCCCGTCTCCAGCAGGGACAGATGGCTAGGGGTAATGGAGAGGCGGCCGCTCAACTCGTCCAAAGTTAAGCCCGCCGCTTGCCGCACGTGTCGCATTCGTTGCCCGAGGGCTAATTTATCCACCATAAATTCGACATTACAACAAAAAGCGCTTTTATTGACAAGCTTTTTGGCTCCTTTGAGTGCGTGTTATTGACAAGAGTGGTGGTAACCCACCCCATGAGGAGCCACTGATGTCTATGACCATGGAAGCGCCGAACCGTATCACCCCTCGTGATTTCGGCTCAACACCCACCACAGTTCCCGACGATGTCGCAGCGTGGGTTGCCCAGGTGAGCGAGCTCGCTCAGCCAGACAGGGTGCACTGGTGCGATGGGTCGGCCGAAGAATCTTCCCACCTGATTGACACCATGGTGAAGCAGGGCACCCTCACCGCCCTCAACCCCGAGCTGCGACCGGATTCCTACATCGCCCGCAGCGAGCCCAGCGATGTGGCCCGCGTCGAATCGCGGACTTTTATTTGCTCACAGCTCGAGCGCGACGCCGGACCCACCAACAACTGGGCAGATCCTGATGAGATGCGCGCCACCCTGACCGGGCTCATGCGCGGCAGCATGAAAGGCCGGACGCTCTACGTGCTGCCCTTTTCCATGGGACCCATGGGGTCCCCCATCTCCCGACTCGGTGTGCAAATCACCGATTCGCCCTACGTAGCTCTTAGCCTGCACATGATGGTGCGCGTCAGCGATGCGGTGTGGACAGAACTTTCTGCCGGTCGCTCATGGGTCAAATGCCTCCACAGCGTCGGTGCACCCCTGGAACCTGGTGTTTCGGATGTTGCTTGGCCCTGCAATGAAACAAAGTACATTTCTCACTTTCCTGAAACCCGGGAGATCTGGTCTTACGGCTCCGCCTACGGAGGCAACGCACTCCTACCCAAGAAGGCGTTCGCCTTGCGGATTGCGTCGGTATTGGCCAGGGACGAAGGCTGGCTAGCCGAGCACATGCTGCTCGTGAAAGTGACAAGCCCGGAGAACAAGACCTACACGATGGTGGCGGCATTCCCCAGTGCCTGCGGAAAAACAAATTTTGCGATGATGCAGCCCACCCTGCCGGGATGGAAAGTGGAGACACTGGGTGATGACATCGCGTGGCTCGCTCCCGGCAGGGATGGCAGACTTCGGGCGATAAACCCCGAAGCAGGCTTTTTTGGGGTCGCGCCGGGAACCAGCCGGGCAACAAACCCGGTGGCGATGGACATGCTGTGGGGTAACGCTGTGTTTACCAATGTCGCCACCACGCGTGAGGGCGATGTGTGGTGGGAGGGCATGTCGAAAGAAGCTCCTGAGGGTCTTACCAACTGGCAGGGCGAGCAACACAACCCAGGCGATGGGGAGACGGCTGCGCACCCGAACGCCCGGTTCACGGTGGGGCTTGGACAGTGCCCCAGTTTGGCAGCGGAGTGGGATGACCCCGAAGGGGTCGTTGTCGACGCCATCATCTTTGGTGGTCGCCGGGCCAGCACGGTTCCGCTGGTTTCCGAGGCACGAGACTGGAACCACGGAGTATTTCTGGGGGCAACCATCGCCTCCGAGCGGACCGCAGCGGCTGAGGGAGTAATGGGTGAGCTTCGCCGGGACCCCTTCGCGATGCTGCCTTTTTGCGGTTACAACATGGGTGACTACATGGGCCATTGGCTCGCCATGGGAGAAACCCTGAGAGCTACCGGCCGTCTGCCACGAATCTTCCAGGTCAACTGGTTCAAAAAAGATGAGCAGGGGAAGTTCATCTGGCCCGGCTTTGGCGAGAACTCTCGCGTACTCGAGTGGATGGTCAAACGACTCGAAGGACAGGTTGCTGCCACGCCGACCCCGATTGGTTTGCTCCCCAAAGACATCAACACCGAGGGCCTCAGCCTGAGCGACGAGGCTCTTGCCTCCCTCATGACGGTGGACCCCACGGAACAGGCTCGTGAGCTTGATGACGCCGAGGTTTTCCTCTCCAGCTTTGGGGCAGCGCTACCCGCTGCGATCACCGCTGAGCTTGAAGAGACTCGCCGGCGTCTGCTCTCGTGACTGAGTAAACTCGGGCCATGTCAGACACTCACGAGCCCACGGTCACCGTAGAGCGGGTTGGTCACCTGCTGGAAATTGGTCTGAACCGTCCAGATAAACGCAATGCTGCAAATGTTTCCATGCTGGAGCAGCTGGCCCTCGCCTATGGCGAGCTCGATCGCAACCCCGATTTACGCGTGGGGCTCGTTCATGCTCACGGTGATCACTTCACTGCGGGACTCGACCTTGTGGACGTGGGCCCTAGCCTTCAACAAACTGGCTCACTGCCGATTCCTGCGGGCGGTGTGGACCCCTGGGGGATCAGCACAAGACCCGTATCAAAGCCGGTGGTGATTGCTCTCAAGGGAACCTGCTTCACGCTGGGTGTGGAATTGGCACTCGCAAGCGATGTCGTGATTGCTCAGCGCAACACGGTCTGTGCGCAATTAGAGGTTGCTCGAGGCATTTTGCCCTTTGGTGGAGCCAGCACACGCATGCCTGCGGCCGCCGGTTGGGCCAATGCGATGCGATGGTTGCTTAGCGCCGAAAGTTTCTCTGCTGAAGAGGCTTACCGGCTGAACATCGTGACCGAGATTGTCGAGGACGACCCTCTTGACCGGGCCCGAGAAGTTGCCAACACGATTGCCCAGCAGGCGCCACTTGCCGTGCAGGAGACCCTCGCCTCCGCGAGAGCGGCGTATACGGATCCAGACGGCGAGCACAAACAACTCCAGCACCGACTCGGTCGTCTTATGGTGACCCAGGATGTGGCTCGCGGCATGGAAGCCTTCATGACCAAAAAGCCCGCCGTCTTCGAGGGCAACTAGCGCCCGTAGAATAGGGGCAGGAGAAAGACGCGACCTCATGGACAGAACCGCAATTATCACCGGAGCCAGCGGTGGAATAGGCGCTGAGGTAGCGAGAGAGCTCGCAAGACGCTCATGGCGAGTCGCTGTAGTGGGACGGAACAAAGCTCGCACAGAAGAAGTCGCACGCCTGGTGGAGGGCACTCCTTTCGTGTGCGACTTTGACCGATTGGATGATGTCCGCGAGCTAGCAGACACACTCGACACTCGTTACGACCGCATCGACGCCATCGTCAACAACGCCGGAGGAATCGTGGGCAAGAGAGCCGTCAGCGCCGATGGCAATGAACTCACCCTGCAACGAAACGTTTTGGGATCGGTAGTGCTCACCGAGAGGTTGGTGCCGAAACTCCTTCACTCCCGCGGTCGCGTGGTCCACACCTCTTCGTTGGTCTCACGATTTGGGCGGATCGCACTGGGCGACGTGAACTACGAAAAGCGACGCTACGGCGCCGGGTGGTGGCCCTACGCCTCCGCCAAACTAGGCGTCATTCTGTACGCCCGTTCCTTGGCGGCGCGAACCGGTTTGGAGAGCTTCCCGGTCCACCCGGGATATGTGCGTAGTGGATTTGGCGCCGAGTCAAAAAGTGGGAAGCTCATCCTCGCACTGACAGGTTGGATGCAAATCTCGCCGGAAGCCGGTGCCGCGTCGATTGTGCACGCGGTGGACACGCCGGAACTGGGTGTCCCCAATGGAACCTATTTCGATGGCTTGACACCCGATGGGCCCACCCACATCGCTGCCGGAGATGAGAAGCTGATTAAGGCATACTGGCGAGAGATCGCTGCGCTCACAGGATGCGAAGCGGAGCACTACCAAGCCACCTAACTCAAGGACACTTCATGGCCCTTCGACTTTCCGCCCTTGCCTCTCTGTCGCTGGTTGCCGCAGTGGCCCTGGGCGGTTGCTCCGCGGTGGACTCGCTGGGGATCGGCTCTGGAGACGAAGTCGAAGACGTTGCCCCCACCAGCACGGACGTCGTGGAGGAGGCCGCTTCACCGGAGATAGAGGCCGCCGAGCCCGAGCCCACCACAAGCGAACTGGCCCCGCCTACCTGTGAAGATCTCTTTTCGCCCTCCCAGGTGGCGGCACTGGTGGATCAGGAACGAGTCAGTATTGGCGACACTAGCGAAGGCGTCGTCGGATACGGCACCACTCAGTCCGATCTTGTCTCGGTGCTTAGTGCCACCCGAGCAGATGTTCGTATCTCGTGCACCTGGTACCTCCCCGCCAGCGAAAGTGTTTCTGTCACCTCGATGGCGATTTTGGGATCTGACGCCGCCACCACGGTCGCCGGTGTCCTGACATCACTGGAATCCAACCGGTCCACACTCAGTGGAGCAACGCTCTGGGACATCGAACAGGCAGCCTCGGGCGAATCACCGGACTTCATCGCCACGGAATCACACCTGCTGGTTGACGCACCGTGCCCCTCAAGCTTGGCCGAGGAAAGCTGCTCGGTTTGGATCACCACCAACTACACGTTTGGTGACGCTTCCCCCCTCACCCGCGATGCGGCAACACACTTAGGTTTGCTCGGGGGCTAGATGACGACCCGGGTGGTGGCTCAGCGCGCAGGTGTGGCCCTAGGGGCTTTGCTGGTGTTGGCTAGTTGTGCTCCCGCGCAGGAGCTCACGCTGGAGCAAACACCCGTTGAAGAAGAGATCACCGCCGTTGAGGTACCCCCGCCACCGCTGATTTTTCGCGCCCCAAGTAACTGTTCGACCCTCCTGCCTGCGGAACAAAGCGATGAGCTCGCGGCAGAAGGCATCGAGTTGCTGCGCGGACCCGGAAGCCCCGGGAACGAACCCGTCTATGTGAACGGACAAAGCCCCGAAGAGGCGGCGGGCGGAATTTCGTGTCTATTTGGGTTGCCCGCAGATGAAGACGAGAGCATCAGCATCGTGCTGAGTGTCGCCCCGGTCGCCTCCGCTGATCGCGGAGACATCATCGCTGATTTGCTCGCACAAAATCTCAACGTTGGACAGACATCCGACGGTAAAGGGCTCACCTACTGGATTTGGGGCGACGAAACCGTTGTTTCCGCCCTCCACAATGAGCTTTATGAGGATTCGTGGTACTCCGCCCTCGTGCAACCCGGCGGCCGACCGGCTTATGACCAAGCGGTAAGTCTGGTCGCCAGCATGCGCCAAGCAACAACGAGTTAGGCCAATGATTGCTTCACTCGAGGGTTTCCTCCCCTCCGCCCTACCGCGCGCTTGGCACGCGTGGCTGGGCCCCTCCGCGAGCGACATGCTGCGCGCTGTGGGTCAACAACTGGATGAACGAGACGAAGAGACCTCAATCACCCCGCGTGCAGAACACATCCTGCGGGCGTTTGAAATGTCGCCCGACTCGATCAGTGCCGTCATTGTGGGACAGGACCCGTATCCGGCCTATTCGATGGCTTCCGGCCTTGCTTTCTCCGTCAACAAGCACGTCACGACACTTCCCGGCAGCTTGCGCAACATTAGGCAAGAGCTTGCGGATGACGTCGGGATTCAGCTCCCTCACCACGGGGACCTCTCTGCCTGGGCCACCCAGGGTGTCTTGCTTGTGAACCGTCACCTCACCACGGTGGTGGGGAAACCGGGAGCTCACGCGAAGGTGGGGTGGTCACACTTCACCGACCTGGTCGTGCGTACCATCGCCACGAAACGCCCCGACACGGTGGCGGTTTTGTGGGGCAAACAGGCTCAAACGCTCCTTCCGCTGTGCACCGGGATGCCCACTATTTGCTCGGCCCACCCAAGCCCGCTGTCAGCGCACCGGGGCTTCCTGGGGTCTAAGCCCTTCTCGCAGGTAAATTCGCTCCGCGCACAGCGCGGTCTTCCTCCCATAGATTGGTCTTTGGAAACGGAGGCCTGATGCTGGAGCACGAATACCAACCCGCCCGTAAGCCTCCCCGTGCCGCCCGCAAACCAGCGCCGAAGCCTGACGAGTTTGATTTTTCCCTGCGCGATGCGACGGTGGAAGATCTACCCGCGGTGCTGGCGCTGTACCGACACTACGTTCGCAACTCGGTGGTGACCTTCGATGAAAAAGCTCCGACGCTCGCCGCCTACCGGTCTCGGTTTCTCCACACGCAGAAACTTGGCTACCCGTTTCGCCTCGCCGTATCTCCCCAGGGGACGGTGCTCGGCTTCGCGTCAGTCTTTCCTTTTCGGGAAAAATCAGCGTTTCGAAAAACCGTGGAGAGCTCCATCTACCTCGGCCCAGCAGCGACCGGTCGAGGCCTTGGTTCCACTCTTCTGGGCGACCTGATTGAGCAGTGTGAGGCCGCCGGACTCAAGGAAATGATCGCCGTGATTTCGGATCACGGGGCGGAAGCCTCTATTGCATTGCATCGAAAATTTGGGTTTGAAGAGACCGGTCGAATGGGCAAAGTCGGCTACAAATTTGAGCGGTGGCTTGGCATCATCATGATGCAAAAATCTCTGCGCTAACAGCGTCGTGTTACTTTCCGTTACAGCCCAAAAGTGACGACGACGAGCCAGCGCCATACTCTTTCACTACCCCGACCCGGGACCCTCCTTTGTGAAAGAGCACATCATGACCGAACCCTGGAAGTTTGAAACCCAACAGATTCACGCCGGCGCCACTGTCGACGCCACCACCAAGTCGCGAGCCACACCGATCTACCGGACCACGGCGTATGTCTTCGATAGCGCCGAGCACGCCGCTAACCTGTTTGCGCTGGCCGAATTTGGCAACATCTACACCCGAATTCAGAATCCCACGCAGGATGTTGCTGAGCAGCGCATTGCAGCCCTCGAAGGGGGAACCGCAGCTTTGTTGCTGGCCTCTGGGCAAGCGGCAACCACCAACGCCATTCTGAACATTGCCCACTCGGGTGACCACATCGTGAGCTCCGCTTCGGTATACGGAGGGACCTACAACCTCTTCAAGTACACGCTACCCAAGCTCGGCATCACCGTGACGTTTGTCAACGACCAGGACGATCTGAACGAGTGGAAAAACGCCATTCAACCCAACACCAAAGCATTCTTTGGGGAAACCATCGCCAACCCCCGAATCAACATTCTTGACATCGAAGGTGTTGCGGGAGTTGCGCACGAGAATGGCCTGCCGTTGATTGTTGACAACACCGTCGCAAGTCCCTACCTGCTGCGGCCGCTCGAGCACGGAGCCGACATCGTCGTTCACTCCGCGACCAAATTCCTGGGCGGTCACGGGACCGTGATGGCGGGAGCGATTGTCGATGGCGGTAAGTTCCCGTGGTCACAACACGTCGATAAGTTCCCGGGCCTCACGGAGCCCGACCCCTCGTACCACGGTGCAAGCTACACAACCGTCCTGGGCGACCCAATTGCCTACATCATCAAGGCTCGCGTGCAGCTTCTGCGCGACGTGGGCGCAGCCGTCTCACCGGATAACGCATTCGGAATTTTGCAAGGCATTGAGACCTTGAGCCTTCGTATGGAGCGTCACTGTCACAACGCGCTCGCTGTCGCCACCTGGCTGGAAAACCACGAGCAGGTCGCCAGCGTCAACTACGCGGCGCTCGATTCCAGCCCCTGGAAGGCCGCGGCCGACAAATACGCGCCCCACGGCGTGGGCGCCGTGTTGTCGTTTGAGATCAAGGGCGGTGTCGACGCCGGCCGCGCTCTAGTCGACAATGTGGATCTGTTCAGCCACGTGGCGAACATTGGTGATGTGCGAAGCCTCGTCATCCACCCCGCGTCGACGACACACTCTCAGCTCACCCCCGAGCAGCAATTGACTGCCGGCGTAACCCCCGGACTTGTCCGACTTTCCGTGGGAATCGAGCACCTGGATGACATCCTGGCAGACCTGGAAGTCGGGTTTGCGGCGGCCAAAAAGGTTGCCAGCGTCACTGCCTAACTCCGCTCACTCCGCGGGTGTTGGTGAGGTGGTCTCGCCACACCAGCACCCGTAGGGGAGAATGGGCACACCATGGATTGGCAATCACCCGCAGAGTCAGTGCCCTCGGCTTTCATTTCGACGGCACAGCAGGCCACGCTCCGCGGCACCCCACCGGTCACCGGCGCTTGGCGTGACGGTGACAACCCTGGTTCCAGATTGTTTGCGGGCCTGGGTGAGTTCGCCACCGAGCACGGCGATAGTTTTCCCTACGCGAGGCTTGCCTACGAGCAATTTGGCGAGCTTAACGCCGACAAATCGAACGCCATTCTTGTTTTCCACGCTCTCACCGGGGATTCGCACATCACGGGTTCCTCCGGACCGGGACATCCGACCGGTGGATGGTGGTCCCCCCTGGTGGGCCCCGGCAAAGCGCTTGACACCGATTCCTATTGCGTCATTGTGCCGAACGTTTTGGGTGGATGCCAGGGCTCCACAGGCCCTTCGAGCTATTCACCTCAGGGAAGTGAGTGGGGCAGTGCTTTCCCCTACGTCACCATCCGTGACCAAGTACGAGCTACTAAGGGCTTAGCCGATCATCTGAAAATCGAACGCTTCCACACGGTGATCGGCGGTTCGATGGGCGGAATGCACGCGCTTGAGTGGGCGCTTCATTACCCAGAGGGGCTGGAGCGTCTCGGGCTCATCGCCACGAGTGCCATTACGAGCGCTGACCAATTGGGGGGAAACTCGCTGCAAACTGAGGCGATCCGCGTCGACCCCCTGTTCTCCAACGGTGACTATTACGACCAAGCGGAGGGCCCTTACCGAGGTCTCGCTCTTGCCCGGCGGATGGCTCTGGTGAATTACCGTTCACCCTCCGAGCTGAACGACCGGTTTGACCGAGCATGGCAGAGCGCCAAATCGCCTCTTGGCGACAGCGGACGTTTTGCGGTGGAGAGCTACCTCGATTTTCACGGCAACAAGTTCACCCGCCGTTTTGATGCCAACAGTTACATCACGCTGGTCAACGCCATGAATTCGCATGATGTGACCCGCGATCGAGGTTCACTCGAAGACGTTCTTGGCTCGATCAGCACCCCCACGTTGGTGCTGGGTATCAGCACCGACCGGCTTTTCCCCATCGAGCAACAGCACCAGCTGGCAGAACATCTCCCCAACGCTCTCGACGGACGCACGGCTCTCGCACTGGATTCGCCCTATGGCCACGACGGCTTTTTGATTGAGGCAGAACCTGTTGGCGAGGCGATTGCTCGCCTCCTCGCCACCGCTGGCTGAAGAATACGTTTGGGCTAGATGCCCGAGAGTTCAGTGATGCGCGGCGGGTTTGCGCCAACCCTCGACACAGTAATTGCCGCACAGCCCAGCGCAAACTCGATCGCGTCAATCAGCGTGGCCTTTGTTAGCCCTTCGAGCGCCCTGCCCTCCCCTGTGCCGAGTTGGCCCTGGGAGGCGAGAGCGTGAAGAAGACCCGCCATGAACGAATCCCCGGCTCCGATCGTGTCGACGACAGTGGTTGTCACGATGGGTAACACCACATGGGCGTCCCCGAACCACGCCTCCACCCCGTCAGGCCCCTGAGTAATGATGACCAGCGCTGCCCCCAGGTCTCGCCAGCGACCAGCGACCTCGGCGAAAGACACACCCGGATACAGCCACTCGCAGTCCTCGTCGCTCGCTTTCACAATGGTGCTGAGCCCGATAAGTGCCTCTATCCGGGGTAGAACATCACCGGGGTCACCCATGATGATGGGCCGGGCGTTCGGGTCATAGCTCACGGTGGCACCGGATTCTGAGGCACGACGAAGGGTTTCTTCAACCGCGCTTCCCCCCGGCTCGAGGGTGGCGCCGATGGACCCCGCGTGAACGTGGGTGAAACCGTGAGCGGGAATCATCTCGGTAGAGAGATCCCACCGAAGATCGAACACATAATCTGCGGAGCCATCCTCGGCGATGGTCGCCTGCGCACTGGAGGTTCTCTCGGCATCACCGGCCTGCGCGATAGTGGCTACGGAGCTCGCGGCGAGATGATCGCGTAGTGCGGTACCACGCTCGTCGCCACCAAAACGCGTTGCCATGGTGACATCATTCTCAAGTCGTCCTAAACCGATTGCAACGTTCATCGGCGACCCGCCAGGCGTCTCTGTCGTGACGCCACCTCGGATGACGCAATCGGTGAGAGCCTCCCCCAGCACCAAAAACTTGTCCATTGCGGCGGTCTCCTCTGCCGGTTTAGTGACGAGTGGTCGCGTCGCGAACCTCTCCCACGAGTTCTTCAATGATGTCTTCCAGGAACATTACGCCAGTGGTCGCACCCGCGGCGTCCGTCACCTTCGCCAAATGGGAGCCCGTGCCCCGCATGGTGGCTAAAGCATCCTCGAGGTCAACGGAATCGGAGAGCGCGACCAAGGTGCGGATTTTTCTGGGGGGAACAGGGTAATCACCCTCACCATCTTCGGCGTCCAAAACATCTTTGATGTGCACATAGCCGGTGGGATCTCCCGCGTCGTTGACCAACACGTAGCGGGAGAAACCTCGCTGCGAGACCGCCTGTTGAACATCTCGCGGCGTCGCATCTTCGGGAAGCGTGACTAAGTTTTCGAGCGAGATCGTCACATCCGCCACCGTCTTTGCGGTGAAATCAAAGGCCGCTGTGAGCGCACCGGAATGATCCGAGAGCATTCCCGTCTTGGTTGATTCCGCCACGATGGTGGCCACTTCATCCAGCGTGTAGGCGCTCGTGGCTTCGGCCTTCGGCTCCACGCGCGTCAAACGAAGTATTCCGTTCGCAATCGCATTGAGTGCGCGAATGATCGGAGACAGCACTTTCGAAACAAACACCAGCGGTGGAGCCAAGAGGAGAACCGCTTTGTCCGGCACGGAGAACGAAATGTTTTTGGGCACCATTTCGCCAAGGACCACGTGGAGGTAGGTCACGATCAAGAGGGCAATGGCAAAAGACACTCCAGACACAGCTGCCTCCGGCAAGCCCACCTGCCCCAAGGGCCCCTCGAGAAGGTGGTGAAGAGCAGGCTCTGACACCAACAAAATCAGCAGCGAACACACGGTGATTCCCAGCTGCGAGGTTGCCAGCATCAGCGTTGCGTGCTCCATCGCGAACAGCGATGTCTTGGCCCGTTTGCTACCGGCATCA
>CAKZKU010000090.1 GCA_937124545.1 uncultured Microbacteriaceae bacterium
ACATATGGAAGGTGAGTCCACGTCTCCTTTTCTTGATGATGCTTTTGACTCCATAAAGTTTCTTACCACACCCTAAGGCTTAGCTTTGGGAGTACCTTGCCCTAGCCCACTCTTTCTCATCCTCTCAACATGCTTTTCTATGCTTGATATTTATCTTGTGTTCGAATTCTATCTTTTGAGAGGTGTACCGATGCTTCCTTGACTCAGTGATCTCATGCTCTTGTCGTCACCTCCGACTGTGTTCATTCTGCCACTGAGAGAGTACCTTGCGTTGCTAACTAAGTTTTGATATTTATACTAGAATTGTTTTCTTTTGCTAAGACCACTAGCAGGTGCCTTCATCGGAGGCTTACTCATCTTTACACCGACATTCTTGACGCATTCACCGATTGGTGCTTCTTCAACAGACATCTCAGTCTCCCTCATCGCGATGCTGACCGATTGGTCGGGGATCTTCGCTTCGTCAGTGGATGCTTCTGCCGAGAACCAGACCAGTTTCACAGCCAACCGCCCGGGTCTCTCGAAGCTCTTTTTCCGTGTGAGGGTCAACGAATAAGCTGATGCCATTCCGAGCCGTCATGAATCAGCTCAGGAACAACTTCATTGTGTGTGTAACTGCCACGGTATTGACACTTGCTCATGCCGTGGCAGCCAACTCCGACAGCGTCGTTGTCTTTAGTGAACTCATGTATCACCCGGATCCGGGTGATACCACGGGCGAGTGGATCGAAATCTACAACCAAATGGGGGTGAATGTTGATATCTCAGGCTGGCGTTTGTCGGGCGGGATTGACTATGTCTTTCCTCCCACGACGGTCATAGGTGGTGGGGAGTTCCTGGTCATTGCCGCAAACCCGGCAGCTTTGAGCGGCTCACTGGGCCCCTTCGATGGAGCGCTCAACAACGGTGGTGAGACCATCAACCTTCGCGACAATAGTGATCGGGTCATGGATTCGATCAACTACGAGGACAATTGGCCTTGGCCGCCTGCGGCCGACGGAAGCGGAGCCTCGCTGACCAAGACGTCTCCCCTCCTCCCCACTGGTGACATTCGCAGCTGGCGGACCAGCCTTTCCAAAGGAGGATCGCCAGGGACGAATGAGGACTTCGCATCGGCAAGCGAGCTCCAAATCAGCGAAGTCGGTCATGGAGGAAGCCCGGCCTTCTTCATCGAGCTTCACAACCCCGGACCCGGCGCCATCCCACTCCTGGGGATTGAGATCGCTTCTTCCTCAGAAAACGAAAAATACACCTTGGGTGCAGGTTCCCTCGAAGCCGGCGCTTTCCTCAGTCTGGCCTCCGGCGAACTCGGCTTCACTCCGGATTCAGGAGAACGAATCTTCCTGAAAGGCCCCGGAGGCTCTCAGATCCTGGACGGAGTAACAATCAGCGACAATCTCCAGGCACGGCGCTCAGGAGACAACGCGCAAGACTCTTTTTACACCCCTCAAACGAGCACGCCAGGAGCCGAAAACAGCTTCGATTTTGAGGACGCCATCGTGATCAATGAGATCATGTATCATGGGCTGCCAACCTTCCCTAAAAGCGGTATTCCGCCAAGCTATGACGATGAGACAGTGATCTCCGGCGATGCCTTTTGGAAGTATCAGCAATCCGGAAGTTTCCCCGGGAGCAATTGGATGACCCAGTCATTCGATGACAATTCGTGGCCGTCGGGACCAGCAACACTTGGTGTCGAATCGGCTGGTTTACCCGAGCCCATCCGCACCGATCTCACTCTCGGTGCCATCACTTATTACTTCCGTCACACTTTCAATTACAGCGGAGACCCCGCCAACGATCTCCTCCAACTGCGCTTGCTGATCGATGATGGTGCCATCATTTATCTCAATGGTTCCGAGATCCTTCGTGAAGGGATGCCGGAGGGCCCGGTCGATCAAAACACTCTGGCCAATTCCACCGTCTCCAATGCCACGATCCAAATGATCGATCTTCCCGAGAACCTTTTGCTCACCGGTGAGAATCTGATTGCGGTGGAAGTTCACCAGGCCTCTTCCGGGAGCTCTGATATCGTCTTCGGGCTCGAAGTAATTTCACGGAAGCTGACCGATCCCGGAATCCCGGACACGCCCTTTACCGAATCCCGCGAGGAGTGGATTGAGCTTTTCAATCGTTCCACTGAAACGATCGATCTGAGTTCCTGGCAGCTCTCGGACGGCATCAGGTTTAGTTTCCCGGTAGGGACCACTTTGGCACCCGGACACTATCTGGTCATTGCGGATGATGCCGCGGCCTTCGCTGCCGCTCACCCGGGAGTGAGTGTTCTCGGGGAATATTCAGGGGGGCTTGGCAATGGCTCCGACCGCATCGTGCTCCTTGATGCCCGGGGCAATCCCGCAGATATCGTGGAATACTTCGACGGAGGCCGTTGGGATTCCGGTGCCGATGGTCAGGGTCCGAGCTTGGAACTCACCAATCCTGATGCCAACAACGCTCACGGCGAAGCTTGGCGTGCCAGCGACGAGGCCGCCAAATCAACCTGGAAAACCTACACCTACCGCGCCATCGCCGATACTCCTGTGGCCGGTGCCCCGACGATTTGGCAGGAGTTTGCTCTTGGGATGTTAGACGGCGAAGGTGAAGTCTTGATAGACGACATTAGCGTCATCCAAGATCCCGACGGCGCAGCCATCAAGCGGATTCAGAATGGCAGCTTTGACGGAAACTCGACCGCGCACTGGCGTCAGTTAGGAAACCATCAACGAAGCTTCGCCGAAAACGATGCCCTCCGAATTGTCGCCAGCGGCGCAACTGAGTATCAGGGGAATCAGTTGGAGACCACCTTTGATTCAGGTGCCTCCATCGTGAACGGCGCTGAATATGAAATCTCATTTCGGGCGCGTTGGCTTTCTGGTTCATCGCAAATCAACTCTCGCCTTTATTTTAACCGAGCCGCAGTAACGACAAAGATCGACGTGCCTGGCATGAACGGAACTCCGGGCGCGCAAAACAGCCGCTTCATCCCCAATGCAAGCCCTTCCTTTGACTCCCTTTCTCACACTCCCCTCCTCCCTGCAGCGGGGCAAGCGGTGACCGTCACCACAACTGTGGGTGACTCTGATGGGATCAACACCGTCACGCTTCGCTACCGCCCAGAC
>CAKZKU010000091.1 GCA_937124545.1 uncultured Microbacteriaceae bacterium
TGTGCAAAGGAAGCTGGGTGAGAGTGCTGTGTATCCTTCATACTCGTCGCTACTACAACGCACCGGAACTCGTTTAAGACACCGGGTGTAGCACATGCTAATTCGACCGCGCTGTCTTGGACGCCGCCCAAACGCGTTTCCCGCATGCTCGGGAAATGTCTCCTGAGGATGCAGAAGTGCTCCGCTGGTCAGCGCCTCTCATCCCTCTCGATGGAACCTCAATGCAGCCGGATCCGCTGGAACGCGACGCCATTTGCCAACAACTGGGCGTCACGCCCGAAGGTCTTAGACAGCGCCGGTCACGAGCTCTCAAAAAGCTGAAAGCTGCACTCGAACTCCGGTTCGGACCGTGAACCCGGCAGCAACCCAAACCACCATCAAAACAGATACCATGAAATCACCAAGCTCCGACCCCCGCCGCGAAATCAGAAAGGCTCTCAGGGATCCCTTCGACGTGAGCGATACCGCGATTGACAGCTTTCTTTCCCGCTACGACGCGGGCGAGATCGACACGCCCGCCATGCCTCCTCATCTCCTACCGGCTCCATTGGCTCGCACGGTTGCCAGAGGTCCTGCGGATGCCAGACGCCCCCCCGAGATAGTAGATACTTGCGACAGCACGGAACCGCTTGCCATCGCTGCCCGCAATGGGGACGAAGCCCTGAGCGAGGAAACCTTGCGGAAGATGATGGACGCTCAGGACCAAGAGGACGAATCGTAGGTCGGCTCCGTGAAACTTCAGGAATCCAGAAAAGCCGAAATCGCCGAGTTGGCTGAGGCGGTCGTCGAGCTCAACTCCCCCGGCGGGAAGCCGGTGGATCCCGCTGCCATTTTGAAAGCCAAAGGAGTCGGGCTCCATTCGGAATTCTATCCGGAGAAGTTTGATGCCCTGCTCGCCTACCGCCGTGGAAGGTTTCACGTCCACTTGAACTTGAGCCGTGTGGATGGCAATCCTGTCTCTCCCCGCGCCCGGTTTTCGCTCGCGCACGAACTCGGCCACTTCTTTATCGATGAGCACCGTGCCGCCCTTCTCGCAGGCGGGAAGGCCCACCCTTCATCCTGTGGCATGTTCGACGCCTCCGATTCGATCGAGGAGCAGGAAGCCGACCATTTTGCCGCAAGCCTGCTGATGCCCTCATCGCGGTTCGTTACTGCTGCCGAAGGACAAGGGTCCCCGCTCAATACTATCTTCGCTCTGCACAAGCGCTTCGATGTCTCGCTCACCGCGACGGCTCTTCAATACGTTCAATACATTTCGGAT
>CAKZKU010000092.1 GCA_937124545.1 uncultured Microbacteriaceae bacterium
CGTATGGAGCGTTTACGCCTGTGAAATTTGGAATCTCACCTTTTCTGGCTTTGCTGTACAGGCCCTTGGGGTCGCGCTGTTCACACACGTCCAATGCCGTGGAAACGAAGACTTCTCGAAACCGGTGAGAGCCCACAATGTCGCGGGCCTGCTGTCTGTCCTGGCGATAAGGAGAAATCAGACTGACAATCACCACAAGACCGGCGTCGGCCATGAGAGCTGCGACCTCCGCAGTTCGACGAATATTTTCAACCCGGTCTTCCGGGGTGAAGCCGAGGTCTCTGTTGATACCCGTTCGAAGGTTGTCACCATCCAATATGGCGTGCATACGCCCCTGATCGTGCAAATCTTGAGATACCCGGTCAGCAATCGTTGATTTTCCCGAACCCGACAGTCCGGTGAGCCACAGCACCGAACCTTTGTGGCCTGTTGCGTGTTCGCGAGCGGCCGTATCGACCGAAAAGAGATGACGGTGGACATTCTCGGAGCGACGCAACGAGAAGTTCACTGTTCCTACCGCCACCGTTTGCGCGGTCTCCGGATGGATGAGCACAAAGCGGCCGAGTTCAGCATTGTGAGTGAAGGGCGTCAGGGCAAAATCCTGCTGCGCCGAAATGATTGTCCGGTAAATTCCGTTGGTGGCAAGAGTAGAAACTTCCCCATCTTTTTCGCCCGCACTATCTTGCGACCACGCGCGTGAGAGTGTGATTCTCGACATTTGGTGGCCGATTTTGGCGAGGTAGGGCCTGGAAGCATAGCCTTCTTGGTCGTCCAGCCAAATAAGTGTGCTGTCCCATTCGTGAGATAGGGAGACGTCCGAATCGGTGGTGAGAACCGCGCCGCGGGGGATGTCCCGATCTTCCGCGACTTCAAAAGCGATTTGGTCGCCTGTATACGCGGTTGTTGTTTCCGTTCCCGCAACCCACAGGCGCGATACGGTGGCTTCCACATTCCCGGGCTTCACGACCAGGAGGTCTCCGGTGTTGAGGCTTCCACCGAGCAGGGCGGCAAAGTAGACCCTTTTTGCGCCGATTTTGGTCTGAAATTGAACGGAAACCACCGCGTTCGTGCTGGCAGCCTTTCGTGAAGTGATGCCATCGAGGGCTTCCAGAAGCGTGGGACCGTTAAACCAGCGCAGGCGCGACCCACGCCTGACCACTCCGTCTCCTTGGACCCCGCTCGTGGGGTAGGCGGCAAAAGTTGCTTCGGGGTATGCCTCAAAAAGGTCCGAGACTTGAGATTCGAGTTCAACAAAACGCTTTTTCGAGAAGTTCACCAGGTCGATTTTGTTCACCGCGACGAGAAAGTCTCGCACGCCAAGTCGGTAGGCAATATCCAGGTGTCGCCTGGTTTGGGGTTTGATCCCCGCGCTAGCGTCGATGACCAAGACAAGCGCGTCAGCTCCCGCAGCAGCGGTGGCCATGTTTCGTGTGTACTGCTCGTGTCCCGGTGAGTCGGAGAGGTGATAGCGCCTGGATTCCGAGTCAAAAAAGCGGTGGGCAACATCGATGGTGATGCCCTGTTCTCTCTCGCTTTCGAGACCATCGAGAAGATCGGCGATTTTCGTGGGGTCAATATCGTCCCCAAGAGTGACGCCCAGTTGGTCCTCCGGGATGGACCGTGTGTCCAAGAGCAGTCGGGCAATCAGAGTGCTTTTGCCGTCATCCACACTGCCCGCTGTCGTAATTGTCAAGACATCCTTCAGCATCAGAAGTACCCGTCCTTTTTCTTCTGTTCCATGCTGGCGCCTTTATCAAAATCAATCACTCGGGAGCTTCTTTCGGAGACCCGCGAATCCTCCAGCTCTGTCAGGATCTCTCCAACGTTCGCAGCGCGGGATTTGACGCCACCGGTGAGGGGGTAGCACCCGAGAGTTCTAAATCGAATGTAGTCGAAGTGAACTTTTTCCCCCGGTTCAAGAGGGAAGCGTTCATCATCAACCATAATCAACGCTCCGTTCCGCTCCACATAGGGCCGCAGGCGAGAAAAGTACAGGGGAACGAGGTCGACACGCTCTCTTTCCAAATAGCGCCACACGTCGATTTCCGTCCAATTCGAGATGGGGAAAACCCTCATGCTCTGACCGGGGGAGAGAGCCGTGTTGTAGAGGTTCCACAGTTCTGGACGTTGGCTTTTTGGATCCCAACCGTGGTTGGCGCTGCGCGGAGAAAAAATACGTTCTTTGGCTCGGGATTTCTCTTCATCGCGCCTCGCCCCCCCAAAGACGAAATCAAATTTGTGTTCGTCGAGGACTTTTCGGAGCGCCTGCGTTTTCGTGACATCTGTGTGCGTGGCTGAACCAAAATCAAAGGGATTCATGTCTCGTTCGATGGCTTCAGGGTTCACATAGACAATCGTGGAGAGGTCTTCCCGCGCTTCGAGCTGTGCGCGGAATCGATACATGTCCTGAAATTTCCACTGGGTGTCAATTATGACCAGAGGAAAAGGAATGGGGGCGGGGGCAAAGGCTTTGGCTGCCAGTGTCAGCATCGCCATGCTGTCTTTGCCCATCGAAAAAAGCATCCCCGGTTTGTCGGCTGCTGCGTAAGCTTCCCGGATAATCTCGATGCTCTCGTTCTCGAGAGCATCCAAGTAAGAGGATGAAGTCCCTCGCGCAACTGGCGCAGGGGAGGACGGTTCGAATGTGGGTGGCGGTAACAGGCTGGAGAGATTATCCACTCGGTCGGGAATGCTTGTCGACTCCAACAAGGGGGAGGCTTCGCCGTGGGGCAGCACGGCATACTTTCCTGGGCGAGCCTCGAGCAGTTCTTGAACGGCGGATGTTCGCCTCGGTTCCACAAGACCATCGAAAGCCTTCCAGAGAACCCTGCCTTTGCCGTCGCTGAGGGCAATGACCGGATGCCCGTAAAGCTCTCCGATCTGCAGGACTTCCAAGGGCCGACGCTTGCTGTGAGACCAGTTCTGCAGTGGTTCAACGATGAGCCGGTTGAGCGTTTGTCCTTCGCGATTGGTTACGAGGTGCGCTGAGCTGACCAGCCACGATGACCAGGAGTCGCTCAGTGACCGATGAACACTGCGCAGAGAGAGTGTTGACCCACCACCCACAAGCGCCGAATGAAGAGTTTTTGCACTCCACACGGAACCATCGAGGGCCAGATTCTCAAGAGAAATTTCTGTCACAAAACACATTTATACCAGTAATCGCCAGTTTTTTGGACATGAGCGAGCTACTAATTGATTTAGGGTGTGTTTTGCGACATAGTACCCCTATGGAATTCCTCCCTCTCGTGAGCGCGTTAGCTGCGGTCGTCGGGCTGCTTGTCGGGCTTACCGGCGTGGGAGCAGGTGCGCTCATGACACCCATCTTGATTGTTGGGTTTGGTGTTTCTCCCCCCGTTGCGATTGCTACTGACCTCCTGTACGCCACCATCACGAAAACTGTGGGTGGGGCTGCCCACATGCGGGCGGGACATATCCAATGGAAACTGCTGCGTCCCCTGTGGTGGGGAGGGATTTTCGGTGCACTCGTCGGAGCTGCGGTGGTCGTGACTTTCGTGCACAGCGACAGCGTTGTCGACTGGTTGACCTATCCGTTGGCAGCGATTGTGGCCCTGGCGGCGATAAGTCTTTTTCGAAGGCACTGGAGGGCGACCGGTCCTGAACAACGTGAGGGTGACGCAGCCCCACCCCACCGTGCCATCGCGGTATCGGGTGGCGCAGGGATTGGGTTGGCTGTGTCTCTCACATCTGTCGGTGCTGGTGCGCTTGGTATGGCCCTGCTGACAAAACTCTCCCCGCGGGGCACACCACCGCACAAGCTTGTTGGCACAGACCTGTTGCTGGCTATTCCCATCGCGTTGATGGCCAGTGGCGCCTACTTGATGGCGGGAATCGTCGATCTCTCACTGCTGGGCAACCTATTGGTGGGATCGCTCCCGGGTGTAGTGATCGGAAGTCTTTTGTCCTCAAAAATGCCAGGTCGGCCTTTGGGCCTCCTTGTGGCTGGCGCGCTAAGCGTGGCGGTGGTTGCGTTGCTGCTTAGCTAACGCGGTTTGAGAGACAGCGGGAGACCCTTGCCCGCCTTACTGACTCCTCCGCGAATAATCGCCTGCGAAAGCTTCGC
>CAKZKU010000093.1 GCA_937124545.1 uncultured Microbacteriaceae bacterium
ATGCCGTTACCCGGGCGATTGATCCGGAGCGTTTCTTTGCCGACGCCGACAATGCTGATCTTTACGCCGGTGTCGGATTGCTCGGCCGTGCTCTTGCCGACCGCGTCCCTGAAAAGGTCAAGCTCACCGCCGTCGAATCAGATGAACGGGCGCTGAGCTACATCGAAGACAACCTTTCGGAAACAGCTGATGTGGATCCCATCGCACAGAGGGTGGACCGCTGGATTAGCGCTCAAGCGCGGCAGCGCGCCGGAGAGAGTAATCCCTGGTCAAAGGCCACGATTGTTCTTGACCCACCGCGCAGCGGGGCGAAATCAGAGGTCACCAACGCTCTGGTGTCTCTTGGTGCCGGGCAAATCGTTTACGTCGCGTGCGATCCGGTCGCCCTCGCCCGCGATGCCGGAGTACTGCGACAGGCTGGCTACGAGATGGCGTTTCTTGAAGCGTGGGATCTATTCCCTCACACTCACCACATGGAGACCATCGCCACGTTTGTGAGGGGTGAGAGCTGATGGTGGCTCTTTACCTTGCGTCAACATCCCCCGCGCGCGCGCAAATCATTGCGGATATTGGTCTTTCCGCCGAGGTACTGAGCCCCGACGTGGACGAAGAGGCTGTCGTTGCCGAAATGACATCGCCCACAGCGGTATCGATCGCGCAACACCTGGCAGAGCGTAAAGCCGAGAGTGCCCTTACCCCCGACGTTGACGGTCTTGTCATTGGCGGCGATTCGGTCTTTGAGTTCGATGGCGAATTCCTTGGAAAACCCCACACCGCAGATGTTGCGACCAAGCGCTGGAAGGCGATGCGTGGGCGCAGCGGGATCTTGCATTCTGGCCTGTGCGTGATTGATCACACCGGGGGCACCCATCGGGGGTCCCTTTCGGAAGTGTCCTCGGCAGAAGTATTTTTTCGCGCCGATGTTACCGATGACGAGATCGCCGCCTATGTCGCCACCGGCGAACCGCTCAGTGTGGCCGGCGCCTTCACTCTCGACGCCCGCGGTGCTGCGTTTATCGAAAAAATTGTGGGGGACTCATGGGCAGTGGTGGGCATGTCCGCCACCTCGCTGCGGTCTCTGATTACCGGGCTAGGTCACGACTACACGGGACTCTGGGCTACACGGTAACGACAACCACCTCCGCGCAAGACGCCGGGGATTCATGCCCCATACTTGCCGAGTGGAACTTGATGTCTGGCTCCTCTACGTAGCCGCTGCGACAGGCCTCTCCCTTGTTCCCGGACCCACTGGCTTGCTCGCTCTCACCCACGGAGCTATCCACGGCCCGGCGCGCACTGTGGCCACCATTGCGGGCGGAAGCCTTGGTTTTGCCCTCATCATTGCGGCTTCACTTTTTGGCATTGGGGCCCTCGTGGTTGCCTCCCCCGAACTGCTCACCACCCTCAAATGGGTCGGTGGGGCTTATCTCGTATGGCTCGGCATCGGGGTGTGGCGCTCTCCAGCGATGAGTGCTGCACAGGGGCCGGAGGCGCGGGTCGTTACGACTCTTTCACTTGCTCGCGCGGGTTTCCTCGCTGCGGTCACTAACCCGAAAGGTTTACTCTTCTTCGTTGCCTTCCTGCCGCAGTTTGTGGTTCCCGAGAACTCTCTGCTGACCCAGTTTCTCGTGTTGGCATCGACCTTTATCGTGATCGAGATCCTTGTAGAGGCCGCTATTGCTCTCGCGGCATCGCGGGTCCAGCCTTTCCTCGCGCGCTTTGGCAAACGCGTCAATCGGTTGCTCGGCCTGCTCTTTATGGCTATCGGGATCTTGCTGCCCCTGCGATAATCACCAGCATGCGCGGAGGGAAAAAGATGGGCACCATCGATTCGGCGACCGCATGACTCATAACAACACAATCTGGAGCCAGACTCGATGACGACGCCGCTTCTTGAAGCGCAAGCGCACCTCACAAAATCGTGCGAGGTGATGGCGGGCCTGATTCCCCGCTTTGTCCCACCCCCTATTGACCCCAAACCCCCCGCGCTCTACTTCGACGTTCTGGTGGCCTCCATCATTGGCCAGCAGCTCTCTGTCAAAGCAGCGGACACCATCGAGGCCCGTTTTCGCGGGCTCGTGAGCGCGCTCACGCCCGAAAGCGTTCGAGCTCTTGACCCCACGCTCATGCGCGAGCAGGGCCTCTCCCACTCGAAGATTGCCTACATCCACAACCTCGCCGATGCTTTCCTCGCAGGCGAGCTAGACGCGGACGAACTCGCAGAGCTGCCCGAAAAGGACATTTCCCAACGCCTCACTGCGGTCAAGGGCATCGGTCCATGGACCGCGGAGATGTTCATGATCTTTGGAATGGGCCGACCCGATGTGTGGTCACCGGGTGACCTCGGTTTACGCAAAGCAGTGTGGGCTCTCTTTGGTGAAGACGCGGACCTCACTGCAGTGAGCGATGTGTGGAGTCCCTACCGGTCGTATGCCTCGCTCTACCTCTGGAAACTGTGGGATGACGAGAAGCCCCAGTCCCCCAAAGCGACGAAGTAGCTAGCCCCAGAGTTCGGGGGCGGGAATGCTCACCGACCCGCCGGGTTGGTATTCCAAACCGTCGGCACAATCTTGCTCGAGCAAGAGTGGGCCGTCGATGTCCACCAGCGAGCAGTATTGACCAAGAACATAGGAGGGTGCCATCGATAGGGAGGTGCCGGTCATATTTCCCACCATGACGCCGCGCCCGTCCTTCATAGCCCGATCGGCAAGCGCCAAACCCTCGGTGAGCCCCCCGCACTTATCCAACTTGATGTTGATCATGTCGTAGCGACCAGAAATCACCGCGTAGTCCTCTAAACCCAGACAGCTTTCATCAGCTCCAAGCGGAATGGGCGAGTCATATCCCACGAGCTCCTCATCTTTGCCCCGCGGCAGGGGCTGTTCGATGAAGGAAACCCCGAGCGAATCAAGCTTCGGCGTGTAGGTCTTGAGATCCTCAAAAGTCCAGCCCTGATTGACGTCAATGACGAGAGTTGCCTCCGGCCGCGCTTCGCGAATCGCCGTAATTCGCTCGATGACGAGGTCGTTATCAAGTTTCACTTTGAGAGCAGGAAACTCGTGCCAACGAGCAGCCTGTGCTGCCATCTCCTCCGGGCTAGCCACCCCAATCGTGGCAACGGTGGTGAGCTGGCGCGGGACCAGATCAAGCACTTGCCAGATTGTGGAACCCATCAGTTTGCATTCCAAATCCCAGAGTGCACAATCCAGCGCATTGCGCGCGCCGCCTACCGGGAGGAGGGCCGCTAGTTCTTCCCGGGTGATACCCGCTTCGACCTGCTCTCGAACAGATTCCAGCTCTGCGCTGATGGTTGCTTGCGTCTCGCCCAGGTAGTACGAGCCTGTCCCTTCGCCGCGTCCCTTTGCGCCCTTGGCTTCCAAACTGACCCAGACGGTGTGAAGATTCGTAAACGTGTGACCTGTGATCGAAAAGGGCGCCGCCAGCGGGAAAGTCTTTTCCTCGACGGTCATTTTCACCGGTGTCACCACTCCCGCAGGGCCTCGACAAGGGGCGCCACTCCGCCATCAAGCGGATCAACGGCCGGCAGGCCCCACTCCTTCGACAGACGATCGAGGTAGGGCTGCTTTTCCTCACGAGCAAGACCCGAAGTGTTCACACTGATCCCGACACAGCGAACGTCGGGATTGACCCGCCTAGCCATCAGGGTCGTTAGCTCGATGACCTCCCCGATGCTCGGCAGGGGAAAGTCTGGCCACCCCGCCATGTGGGAGCGGGTGGCATCGGTACACACCACGAAAGCGTCGGGTTGTGATCCCGTCAGCAACCCCGCAGTGACAGCCGCGTAGCCCGGGTGAAAGAGACTGCCTTGGCCTTCAATGACATCCCAGTGCTCCTCGGATGCTGCCGCGGGAGACAGGAGCTCTGCTGCCCCCGAGACAAAGTCGGAAACCACAGAATCTATGGGGATTCCCTCACCAGAAATCAAAATTCCTGTCTGCCCGCTAGCACGAAAATTAACATCAAAGCCCTGATCGGCCATCTCGCGGGCAAGTGCTAGCGCCGTATATTTCTTGCCCAACGCACAGTCGGTTCCGACCGTTATGACCCGTTTCCCGGTCCGTCGTTTTCCGGTACCCACGGGGATGTTCTCCGGCGGTACCCGAACGTCGATGATGCGGGCGCCAGAAAGCTGCGATGCCGCAGCCAACTCCGACACGTCGACAAGACGCTGGTGCATTCCTGCAGCAACGTCCAGCCCCTGCTCCAGAGCTTCCCTCAAAACAGAGAGTGTGGCAGGAGGAATGATGCCGCCGATGACGACAACCCCGAGAACTACGGTGCGAGCTCCCGCCTGAACTGCCTGCTCGAGCGTTACATCGGGCAGCCCCGCATCCACCGTGTCCGGGCTTAGCCGTACCTGCCCGACACAGTTATCAGCGTCCCACTGGGCAATACCGAGGCCCGTTTTGGCATAAATGGGGTTGGTTTCATCCCCCATGAGGAGAACGTAGGGCTTATGTATGCGGAGGCTCACGTGGACTGCTTTCTCGAAGGACCCAGCAAAAATAGCGCAGTTCCCTCCGCAACCAGCCGTTTGCGGCAAAAATGCCGGGTCCTTAGGAAGTTTCGAGTGCTCCCAGCAGGTAACGATCTAGCGTGGCTTCAGGGCTTGGCGAACCGCCATGCTTTCCTTGGAACTGTGACGTACCGTCACCACCGCACAGACCCAGAATCCGACTCGCGCCACCAGGGTGCTGGGATATCCAGTCCGTGAGGTCGTACACCGACCCATCGATGATGCTCCAACAGCTTTCTTCAGAGTTGTTGGCGGCAACCGCCTCCACGGTGAGCGCTCCCATCGAGGGCCCTTCTTGGTCACCCTCGGGGGTGTCGGTCCAGTCTTCACCGGCCTCGACATCATCAGCTAGCCGCGTCTCTTGCTCGGAAGACTCCATCACTGTTTCTTCGGCGGGCTCAACAGCGTTGTCCGCGGAAGCGCACCCCGCCACCAACAGAGGAACTACCAGGAAAAAACCAAAGAATTTCATGACCAGAAGATACCAAGGCCGCATGAGAATTCGACGCGAAGAAATCCAGCGCACCGGGGACTTGCCTACATCGGTCTGGCCAACCCTGCTCGGGATTTAGGATGAGGGAATGTCCGGACCAGCACCTAACCACTGTGATGTCGTCGTGGTGGGCGGCGGACACAACGGGCTCGCAGCAGCTGCATACCTCGGCCGCGCGGGGTATTCGGTCACTGTCCTCGAACAAGCATCGACGGTCGGCGGCGCGGCAGTTTCAGCACAAGCTTTTTCCGGCGTCGATGCGCGTTTATCGCGCTACTCCTATTTGGTGAGTTTGATGCCCCAGAGCATCAGGGAAGACCTCGATCTCGACATCTCGCTGATTCGGCGTCGCTACTCGTCGTACACCCCGGTTCCCGGGACCGACCGCGGGCTTCTGATTGATGCGGAAGACGCCGAGCGCACAAGAGCATCGTTTGAGGCCATCGGTGCCGGCGATGACTATATGCGGTGGCTTGATTTTTATCGCGACACCCAGGTGATTGCGGCATCACTTTTTCCCACCATGACAGAGCCCATGATGACTAAGGAAGAGTTCCGGCGATTGCTGGATCTAGCCTCCCCTGGGCGCAATCTTTACGGACGTTTTATCGAAACACCGATCGTCACTCTCGTAAACGAAACATTCGAAAACGACATCGTTCGAGGTGTTGTGCTGACCGATGCGCTCATCGGAACGTTCCCCGATGGCGGCGACGATTCCGCGATGCGCGCGTGTTTTCTTTATCACGTGATTGGCGGCGGGACCGGAGACTGGGACGTCCCCACCGGCGGGATGGGAAGCGTCAGTAGTGCTCTTGAAAAGTCGGCACGACAGGCTGGCGCAACAATTGTTACGGGTGCCCGGGTCACCAGGATTGGTGATGATTCCGTTGTTCATTTCCTGCGCGACGGACAAGAGTTCACCACCCAGGGGCGTTTGGTGATCTCTGGCGCATCCCGGGCAACAGCCCACACCCTGGCAGTGCGAGAAAATCGGGAGCCCGCAATTGAGGGAGCCCAGGTGAAAGTGAATCTGATGCTGAGCCGTCTTCCTCAACTGGCAGACACCACGGTCAGCGCAGAGGAGGCTTTTGGTGGAACCTTCCACATCAACGAATCAGGATCCCAGCTGGCAACATCTATCGGGCAGGCGCAATCCGGACAGATTCCGGATGTCATTCCGTGCGAAATTTATTGCCACACGCTGAGTGACCGGAGCATTCTGGGTCCTGAGCTCCAGGACACTGCGGCCCAGACGCTGACCGTGTTTGCCCTCAACGTTCCGCACAGCCTCATTGCCGGCAGTGACCCCGATGTTGTTCGGGCAGACCTCCAAGCCCGGGTACTCGATTCGCTGAACAGTGTTCTCGCGGAGCCCATTGAAGAGTGCGTCATGAAGGACGCTGAAGGGCAACCGTGCATCGAGACCAAAACAACGATTGACCTCGAACAATCACTGGGGCTTCCTGGAGGCAACATTTTTCACCAGCCGCTGAGCCTGCCCTACATTCCCGATGACGTCACTGTGACAACCCCCGCCACTCGATGGGGTGTTAACTCAGGCATTCCCCACATTCTGTTGGCCGGCGCCAGCGCCATTCGCGGCGGCGGAGTCAGCGCCATTGGTGGTCACAATGCCGCCATGGCGGCGCTGGAAATTCTCCGCGAAGGCTAGAGAGCTACTCGCGCGCTACGTCAGGCAGGCCCAGCGGGCTGATTACACGCGGGGCACACATTGGCGTTGACGGACAGTGGGGCGTCACAGTGGACGCAGTACTCGGAATCAGGCATCATGCCTCACTTCTGTCGCGACAGTGCGACGTTGGGTGTTCGCCATGCTCCCACACCACGGGCAATATAGCCATGGCCGGGTGTTCGGGGCCAAGAAACGACGGTCTAAACGAGCAGAAATTGACCATGAAGTTTTGCACGCCCGGAGGGATTCGAACCCCCAACCTTCTGATCCGTAGTCAGATGCTCTATCCGTTGAGCTACGGGCGCAAGCGCCTGTGGTGCCTGGCAATACTAGCAGGGGTCCCACGGGGCCCTCACGGTGTTCTTGGGGAAAAGACAATTAGATTTCACCGATGGAGACGACAATCACAGCCGTTTACAACGCGGATGGTGGCCTACTAGGCGAGGCTGCCTATGTGATCGGACACCTGCTTGGCACCACCTCATGCTCTTTATGTGACATCACCCACTCGCCGCTTCGGCGAAAGCCAGAGTGGGACGCGATGGTCGCCACCCTGCCTTTTCCCCTGCGCGTTCGGCACCGCAATGAGGTCACCCCAGAGCTCAGTGCCGCGCTCGAGGGTCAGACCCTGCCGCTTGTCGCCGCCGAAGGCCCCGAGGGCATCACCTGGGTGCTCACCGCCGCCGACCTGGATCAGTGTGACGGCTCGCCAGCCGCTTTTTGCGAGGCACTCCTTGCTGCACTCGCAAAAACGAAGGAAAACTAGGGGCGAGGTGCCGTATCGTCCGCCGCTTCTTCGCGACGGGCATAAGCAGGTCGGGAACCCCCCAGGTTGAAAGTCGAAAGAAAGCCCACCACGAGGAAGCCCGCCGCCACGTAGGCAGAAAGCTGTGCGCCGTCGGTAAAGGCCTCACTACTGGCCGATTGGACGGCTGCGGCTGTGGCGGCATCTACCTGCTGGGCCTGGAGAGCCTCCGCTATCCCCGGGATTGTGCCACCGGCTGAACCAACGACAAGATCAACGACCTGGCTTTGGCTCGCAGGCGACAGGCTTAGCTCGGAGAGACGATCATCCAGTGCAACCTCGGTGCCCGTGAACAGGGTGGTCCCGAGAACAGCAATCCCGAGTGCTGAACCAATTTGGCGCACCGTCGACTGAGACCCTGATCCCTGGCCGGTCTTGTCCATGGGGACATCCACCATGATGACCCCGGTGAGCTGCGCCGTTGCCAGACCCACGCCAATGCCATACACGAACAGGAAGGGGGCAATCGCGCCCCACCCGGTGTCCGTCGAGGCGACGACCCCAAAGCCCACAATTCCCACGATCTCTAACACGACGCCGATTTGGACGGCCCGCGCTGGAGCAAGTTTTCCGCTGAGTGCCCCTCCCACGCCAGAAGCAACAAATGCCCCTCCCGCGAGAAAGAGCAAGACAAGGCCCGCTCCAATGGGTGTCATACCAATCACGTTCTGGAGCCACAGCGGGATCGCGAACAGAAGACCAAACTCACCCATGGAAATAATCAAGGCGGCAATCGAACCGTTGCGGAACGACGAAATCTTAAAGAGATTGAGGTCAAGGAGGACAGCCTGGCCGCTCTTCTCGCGCCGACGTTCCCAGACCACGAAGGCGACCCCTGCCACCAGAGATACCGCTAGCGCCACGGGAATAACCGACAGGCCACTCGAGGGCCACACAAAGCTGCCGATTGAGAAGGAAGTCTCCGGGTTTGGGCTCCACCAGCCATAGATCCGGCCCTCGATCAGTCCAAACACTAGAGGCCCGAACAGCAACACAGAGAGAGCGCCCCCCACCCAGTCGACACCTTTAGCCACCGTGGGCGATCGCGATTCCTGAACGAACAGAATGAGGCCTGCCATGATGATGACGCCCAGCGGGATATTGATCAGAAACGCCCAGCGCCAGGTGAAGTCTGTGGCCAGCCAGCCGCCGAGGACAGGGCCCACGGCGACCATGCCGCCAATCGTGGACCCCCACACTGCAAAGGCAATGCCTCGCTCACGGCCCTGGAAGGTGGCATTAACTAGCGAGAGAGTGGTCGGAAGCACCATC
>CAKZKU010000094.1 GCA_937124545.1 uncultured Microbacteriaceae bacterium
AGCGCCCGCACGCGATCAAGTTCCAAAACTGCAAGGCCATCTTCGGTGAGGGTGCCAAGGTCCCCTCCGGAACCTTTCACCCACAGCAGATTGACTTTTTTCCCCGTGACCGGGTCAACCGCCTGCCCTTGAGCACTCGTGTTACCACCCGCAAAATTTGTGTTGCGAGGGTCCGCCCCCAGCCGGTGGGAGCGTGCAACGAGTTGGGTGGGTGTGTTAGCCATGAAGCACTTTCTAGTTGGGGTTATACGAGACGGAAATCAATACCGAGCAGGCTCGCAGCGGCGCGATAATCGGCAGCACGCGCACCTAGTGAAAGCGACCAGTGGTGACCGACGCCCGTGGCGCTCCAATCGTCCACCCACTCACCAGGATCGCGGCCAAAGTCAACGCGGCTGGTGGTGTTGCCGATCGCTAACAGGTCGCCCGGCACGACAGTTCCTTCGGAGGCAACGAAGCTCAAGCTACCATCGCGGTCCTGTCCCAAGCCGAGAAGGGTGACGGGGCCAGGCGTAACGTCAAATTCGACGCTAACCCCCCAGCCGCGCTTGCCGTGGTAGATCCCCAGGCCTCGCAAGAGGGGATCCTTAGAAGAGACGGCAAGGTGGGCGGGGCCGTCGTGGCCCATTTCGACGACGTTGTCGATGAAGTTCAGCGCCTGAATTTCAGTGAATGAACCGCCCGCCCCTACAACCTGAGTTGCCAACTGGGCAACCGTGGTTCGCAGCTCGTATTCCCCGGTAGAGGGAATGCCGCGGGCAGTGAGCAGGGAAGCACCAAGAATCATTCCGGCGCCGAGCTTTTCATGAAGTTCACCGTCTAAGCCGCGGTGGTAGTAGGCAAGGGTGTCAAGGTCAAAATCCTCGACGAGCCGGTCAAGTCCGACAGACACCTGGGCTGCCCACGAAAAGTCATCATCATCAACCGAGTCATCCAGAGTGAAGATTTCACCCGCGAGTTTCTTACGAGCTTCAGTCTCGGCCCCCGTCACTTTTTCCACTCGCTGACGCAAATCATCAAATTCGAGTACCTCAACGTGGGATCCAAAAGTGGTCGAGAGCAGAGTCATGTCCGTCGACACATCCAGCATGCCCGGATACACGTGTCCCATGACGCCATGGCGGGCGTCACGCAGCGCCGAGCGGATGTGGGCTGCACTCAACCACTGCTCGATTTTTGCCCAAGCAGATTCTTGCTTCAACCAACCAGAGACCGATCGGAACGGAATACCGGCTCGCATGAAAACGTTTCCCAACTCTGGGATGGAGCACTGCCCGCAGTAGGCGAGCCATGCGCCGGTATCGAAGTTTGCGTGGTCCATTTTTTCGCTGGGTTGCAAGTCAATGACCAGCACAGGAGTGTTTCCACGTTGCGCAATGGGGAGCATCATCGACGAGGTGAGGTAGGTCGTGATGTACATCACGATGAGGTCGCAGTCAGCGACGCGCAGTGTTTCTGCGGCAGCGCGCCCCTCCACTGCATCCGAGACAAAGCCAACGTCCACCACTTCGCAGTCCATCGCCTGAAAGCGCTGAGATACGTATTGGCTCGCTTCTTTCAGCTGAGGTAGCAGTCCCGGGAATTGCGGCCAGTAGGTCCCCAGTCCTCCCGCTACCAGGCCAACTTTGGGTGTTTTTCTGACTTTGGTCGGCAGAACGGATTCGAGTGATGTCATATCCATGGTCTATTTCCTCTCTTCGGTCAGGCTCCCCAGCCCATTTGTTGTCCGCCAACACGTTCGCCGGCGATCTTTTCCAAGTGTCCACTTGCACGGTAAACATCAAAAGGATCGCGCGGCAACCCTCGTGTCTCGCGCCAGTCGCTCAATGCTCCGCGAACATCAGTGTTGAAGGCATCCATCATGATGGCGTTGCCGCCGAGGACGTCCCCGTCGTCTTCGGCACGTGCCAAAGCATCTGCATCAACCAGAAGCGCTTTCGCCGTCATTTCCTGGACGTTGAGCACACTTCGGATCTGGCCCGGGATTTTGTCCTCCACGTTGTGGCACTGATCCAGCATGAAGGCAACATCAGACTTCGCATCCAAACCGCCACCTCGCACAACCTCCACGAGGATTCGGAAAAGCTGGAATGGGTCTGCAGCGCCAACAATCAGGTCATCGTCGGCGTA
>CAKZKU010000095.1 GCA_937124545.1 uncultured Microbacteriaceae bacterium
GAATTTCACGTCTTGCGGATAGCGGTCATCGCTCGTGGTGAGCACAAATTCGCGCTTGTTGAAGCCGGAGCTGAAAGTCTGCTCGTCGAAGATTTCTTTGATGGTGCCTTTGATTTCTAACATGGTGATTTGTTGCTTAGGATTTGAGTAGTTCGATGAACTGGCGTGCGTCCAAGGTGACGAGCCAGGGGGATGCGTTGCGGCGGTGAAAAACGGCGAATGCTTGGTCTGGGCCTGCCTCTCGCTTGGCTTGGTCAACGGCATCGCGCAGATTGAGTTTTTCGACTCGTTTGACTTCCCAATGCCAATTGGTGCCGAGTTCTTCGACGATGACATCGGGCGAATCCGGCCCGCCTGCGTATTGCTGTCCACGGCGAGCGGTGAAGCCAGCATCGCGGAAGAGGTCGCGAACCTCGCGTTCGCCGAGTTTCCCTTTATTGCGGGAGAGTTTACCCACTAAGCTCCCTCCTCATCGAGTAGCTTGCTCACCCGCCATTCGGGCAGGCCGGCGGTGGCTTGCTCGGGTGCGTTGGGCCAGATGTTATCGGCCACGCATCGGCGCATTTTCTCGAGGTCTTCCATCACCTCGTCGAGACCGATTTTAAGGCTTAAAGGATCGGCCTCGAAAACAGTGCATCCGAATGGTTCGACCGACTCCACTGCGATGTAGAAAAACCGCTGCGGCTCGGGGCATTGCCCGTCGGTCATGCCGTTTACGGTAGCCTGGACGGTGCGATAAAATGGCGACTGGCGATAGTAGCCGAAGTCGTGGAATTGCTTGAGAAACCTGTCCATGTCCGCGGTGCTCTTGAGGTCGATGTTGTAGGGCACGCCGGCACTGACATCGGCCCCGGTTGCGCTGTAGCCATCGGGGCGGCATTGGAGCGCGACGTTGAATTGCGTCTCGCCAGTGCGGAATGTCGTTTCTTTGTGTGTGCAACCCTCGAGCAGAGCTGCGGCGAATGGGTTGCCTGCGACGGCTGCTTGCATGCTGTCGAGCTTGGCCATGTCGTCGGATGACAAGACTTCACGACCGCCGGCCTTTTCGTTCCAATCGTCCCAAAACGCGATCGCTTCTAGGGTGGATTCTAACGGTTTTTTGGCGTTGCGCTGTTTCTCGGTTGGTCGCCTTGGTGCGTCATTAGGCTC
>CAKZKU010000096.1 GCA_937124545.1 uncultured Microbacteriaceae bacterium
CATTTCCGCAAGGACTTCCCTCACGATGCGAACCCGTTCGGTTTCCTCCGTTCCTTCCGAAAGGAAGCCATCCCAGATTCCCTCCAAATAGTCGATTTGGTCGCGCTCCATCTCGATGGCGTGGTAGATGTCGATCACGAGATTGCGGAGCATCTTGACCGCCCATCCGGTGAATTGCTTTCGAAGTTCCTCGGGGTCGCTGCCCTTCGGTTCGAAGGAGGCGGCGTATTTCCAGATTCGCTGGACCAAGAGGCTGTAGATCTCGTCACGATCATAATTCAGCGTGCCCCGTGAATCTTCATCCAAAGGGCCGAGCCGGTCGTGGATCAGCGCCCAGAGGAGTCGCCCGTGGTGGGCCAGAAGGTCTTGGAGCGCCAGTTCGGCGATCCGAACCTCTGACGGGATCGCGCTGTCCTGATAGACGCCGATTTCCACCATGAGGTCACAGATCGTCTTGGCTTGGGGAGGCGGTGGATCGGTCATCTTCGGGAAGCTCATTTACTCTAGATACCAGAGGGCGTGACAGCCTGCTCCGTGATGGAGCGAAAAGCAGGTCGGTCACGCCACTGGGTCTGTTTGGGCAGAACGATGATACTGCGCGAAAGTCCCGAAAACGAACCCAAATCCACGAGATCACCCCTCAATGTCCTCGCCCTCGATGGTGGGGGAATGCGGGGTCTCTATACTGCCTCGGTCCTCGAGTGCCTGTCTCAACGGTTTTCCCAGACCCACGGGATGCCGCTCACCGATCTTGGTCTTGGTTTTGACCTGATCCTTGGCACCAGCACAGGGGCCATCCTTGCCACCGGGCTCGCCACGGGCCTGAACCTTGCCAAGATCAAGAATCTCTACTGCGAACTCGGGCTGGACATTTTCCCTGACCCGATGCCGCCCTTTCACCGATCGATGGGAATGAAGGGCAAACTGGCGTTCGTAAAGTGGTGCATCCGCCACGCGTTTCGCCCTGGGACCGATGGACTGGCATTGAAGGAGGCGCTCGCCGACATCTTCGGTTCCCAGACCCTCGCGGAGATGTATTCAGAAAGGGAGATCGGCTTGTGCATAACGGCGACCGCCCTTCACCAGCATCGCCCCGTGGTTTTCAAGACTGCTCACCTCGGCCCGAATTTCCGAAGGGATGATTCGAAGAAGCTGGTGGATGTCTGCCTGGCATCGGCCGCCGCTCCGGTCTATCTGCCGCTGGCCGAATCGAACGGCGAGATCGGCGGGCAGAAATCCGTTTATGCGGATGGCGGCCTCTGGGCGAACAACCCAGTCGTCATCGGCCTGACCGAAGCACTCGCTATGGCTGGAAAGGACCAGCCGATCCGCATCCTGTCCGTCGGCACCTGTCCGCCTCCATCGGGTGAAAGCGCATCCCAGCTACAGCGCGGACTTCTCGATTGGAAGGCGGGAGCGGCGGCATTGGAGCTTTCGATGAATGCCCAAGCCGCTGCCGCCAACGAGCAAGTGAGGCTTCTAATACGGCAGCTCCAGCGGCATGGGAAAGATATCGAGGTCTTCCGCTGCAACGAGACGCCGCCCTCGGAATCGATGGCATCCGTCATCGGCCTTGACCGTGCCTCGGCTGAGGCAACCCGAGCGCTTATCCAACACGGCGCGGACGACGGAACGACGGCCTTCCAGGAAATCCAGCAGGGCACGCCCAACGGCCAACTTCTCGGCGCGATCCTTGAGCGCGCCGCCATTTCAAACCAAAGAATCAAATCCAACCACGAACTCGTCAACCAATGAAGGACTGCAACAACGAAATCAGCAACTACCACCGGGATCGAGTGATCCTGAACACCGACCAGCGGAAGAGCCTCCGGAAGCGCCGAAATGCCAACCGGGACCGCCTCAAGCGGGGTCTGAAGAAGAACGACAAGCCACTCCCGAAGGAATTCGTGACGCAGGGTTCCTACCAGGCGAAAACGACGATCCAAGAGCCGCAGAATGCCTACGACATCGATGACGGAGCGGTCTTCACGTATGAGGACCTGAAAGGACCGCAGGGAGGAGACACGACGCCACTCGACGCCAAGAACATGGTGCGGGATGCAGTCGACGACGGATCATTCAAAACCCCGCCAGAGGTAAAGACGAATTGCGTGAGGGTCCACTATAACGATGGCTCGCACGTTGACATCCCGGTCTACCGGAAGATCACGGAGCCCGACGGCTCGGAGCGCTTTGAGATCGCAAGTTCCACTTGGAAGAAATCTGATCCCAAAGGCGTGAACTGCTGGTTCGATGAGCGAGTTGGACTTCGCGTGGGAGGCGCCTCCGACCAGATGAAGATCTTGATTCGCCTCATCAAGGCCTACTGCAAACACCGGCCCGGCTACAGCCTGCCGAGTGGTTTCATCCTGACAGTCCTCGTCGATGAGAAGTATTGGAACCACGACACGAGTCTCGACCGTGCCTTCCGAAACCTGATCGCCGCGATCCGGGATCGGCTCGCCATTAGCAAGTGTGTTCGGCACCCCGTGGTCGATGAGAACCTCGCCGAGGAAGGTGACACGAAATGCGCGAAGCTCCAGGAGTTGCTCACGACATCGCTGGAACAACTGACAGTGCTCGACCGCGCAAGCTGCCGCCGGTCCGAAGCCTTGAAGGCATGGAAGAAGGTTTTCAACACCGACTACCTTGACCAAGCAATCTCCGATGCGGAGGCCGATGAAAAACGGGCAGCTTCCGCAGCTGTGGCGTCGGTCGCCGTGATGCCAAAACCCTATGCCTCGAAGTGGTGAGCGTGGCCGACCGACATCAGAGACTTGAGCTCGAAGGCGCGCGCTTGTCCGCGACTTATCCGAGCCTGACTCTGGCCGTTGGAGCGGAGGGCACCGCGGTGGTGCACGGCCACCTCAGCGTGGCCGATGAGGTCAGCTACACTGTGACGCTTTATGTCCCAGCCGAATATCCCAAGCGAGAACCGGTCCTCTTTTGTGATGCCGACCAAATCCCATGGAAACT
>CAKZKU010000097.1 GCA_937124545.1 uncultured Microbacteriaceae bacterium
TCTCGGCCGCAGCGCTACGGCTATTGAAATTGGACCAGGCGAGGGTCAGTTCCTGGTTGAGCTAGCCAGCCGCTTTGATTCGCTCACCGCGGTCGACAATTCTAAAGACATGTTGGAGCGCTCACGCAGCGCGGTCGCGGAAGCCGGTTTTTCCCATGTGAAATTTATCCATGGCGAAGCAGCAGACGCCGCCGCCGCGGCAAACGGCCACGCGGACCTCGTGGTCTTCGATATGGTGCTGCACCATATCGCAACGCCCGCGGCTACGTTTAAAGACGCCGCCGAACTATTGGCCAGCGGTGGCCTGCTGCTGGGCGAACTTGAGAGACATGAGGCTACCGATGAAGTCACCGAGGGCGTTGATTGTGCGGAGGACTATTGATGGTTTTCCCCGTCTGGTGGGAGGGCCAAATTCTCTTCCGAGACAACAAGCCAGCGATGAGCTTGGATTGCTGCTGTGGTTGCCCTCCGCCTTGTTGCAGCGATTGTCACTTTCCAATCAGCCAGGCGTTGCAAGATCAGTGCGCTGGCAGACGATCCGATTTAGATACCGACTTTGATTTCGACACCGCCGATTTCGGCCACGCTACACGAATAACGGGCCTCGTGTTCCGGTCTACGAGCACGCCCGTCGGTGGTGGTGAAACAGTAATTGTCACGAGCACGCAATCAGGTCCATCTCGTCACGCGGTCGCGTGCAACAACGGCTGCATGGAAAGTCGTTGCTTCTTCATCGTGCCAGTGGGTCAAACTGATTCTCGGTTTCCGGGCACCTTTCCTTCGGAGTTAGTCGTTACTTATTACAATCCGGGAAAATGGACGATGGGGTCGGTTGCTCAGCCTGTGGGGCCTGAGCTTTCAGGCACGTGCAGTTTGGTCGATGAAAAACGAATCTACCAAGACGACCGAACGGGAGCGTTGCTAGATTACGTCGACGAATACAACTGGACGATTGAGCGTGACGGTGACGAAGATCCTGATTTTGATTCGGTGTGTGCGTAATGGCAGGACCAGGGACTGAGTTGAAAAGGATTATGCCATCGCTTGCTAAGGCCTACGCATGGCTGCAGGGAGGCAAGAGCTGTGGATGCGAAGATTACGCTGACCTGATGGACCAATGGGGAGTCGGCGGATGCGAGCGGCGTCGGGGCCAGATTGTTGAGCGTCTCGTGGGTAAAGCCCCTTCCGTACTCCAAGAATTGCCGACAGTTCAAGATTGTGCCGCTTCGCTTGTTGGGCGAGCGATCGAGGCTGCGAAGCAATCCGATCCAACGCGTTGTCAGTGCGGACGCAAACTGAAAGAGAGTGACGATGGAAAGTGCTACTGGTGTAGAAACAAAGAACGACTCGATGCAGCCAGGGAAAAGCCTTTGCGTTAGCTGCGGGCGGTTCGCAAAGATTGATGACGCGCAAACGTGTTTCTGGTGCAACAACAAGAAGCGGATGCTGGGGCGTTCAATACCTGGGCGAAAGCGTCACAACGACGCTTTCACGGCGGCAGGAAAGCCCCGGTTTGTTTCCGTTGGGCAACTGCATCAAGATACGCTTTCACTGATTGGCCAGATTCCGCCTGACGTTGTCGCGATCGTTGGAGTAGCACGTAGCGGGATGGTGGTTGCAACCATGCTGTCGATGATGTTGCATAAACCACTGTTCGCCATTCGCCAAACCAAGGGTGATGTGATCGCGGTAGGAAACGGTTGGCGGCTTGGCGGATCCAATCACGTATCGCCACCAACAGGACGCGTCTTGGTAGTCGACGACCACCGCGTGGAGCTGCTTTCCGGCGGCGTCGCGCTTCTTGTAGACCGGGGCGGAGGACGAGATGGGCACGGGCACTCCGTACATGAGACAGGCTCATGGTAGCATGAGATCGACACATACGCCCATGAGGATGGCGTGAGCAGGACCCATGTCGCAGGACGCGGATAGGGCAGTGCCTTGACTCGAAGCGATCACGTGGTGTAGGGATGTGGCGAGCCTGGAGGCCACATGTCCCGCCTGTCCGCTATGATCGTTCTCGCCCTCTCTATCGGTGTTGTCGGCTGTGGCTCCGACGACGGCGGCGACGAAGGCACGACGGAAGTCGACGCGAGCGCCGTGGCGGGTGGGGCGCCGATCTTGGTGGCGGCTGGTGAACCGTTGATTGCCCACCCCGAGCCGGGGTACGGGTGGACGGTCATCCACTGCAAGGTGCGGAGCACCACCGAGCACTGCGTGGACGCCACACAGCAATACGGCGCCAAGGACGGGACCCTCCTCTGGTGCCA
>CAKZKU010000098.1 GCA_937124545.1 uncultured Microbacteriaceae bacterium
CAGAGGTTTTCGGTCTCAACGCTCACCAGGCAACGCAAGATGGGCGGATGGTTCCGCGGCATGGGACCTTCTGTATGGTCAGGCAGGCATCACTGATTGGTTTGACGAAGATTCCTTAACCAAACTAGGATTAGGCTATCGGTTTGGCCTCAAGGAATATTTTGAGGTTCCGGTCGAGAGTCGGCTGGGAGCTATTTTAGAAGGTGGCGGAGATGTTGGAGAGCTTTTGTTTGATTCCGATCCCGAAATCCTTGCTCGGGAAACAGCCAACCTTACAAAAAAATCCGAACTTAAGTTGGTTTCGGAAAAATCAGGAATTGAGGTCGATCCTTCCGACGTCGGTGCTGGAGTTTCGCAAGTGGTTCCGGTGGTTGTGGGGGCAATGGCTCCGGGTTGTCAGATTTTCGCAGTCGAACAGCCTGAACTCCATATCCATCCCGCAGTGCAATGCGAACTCGCAGATGTTTTTATACGGGAGGCCAATCAAAATTCAGATAGGCTCTGCCTCATTGAAACTCACTCGGAACACTTTCTCCTGAGGCTGATGCGCCGGATACGAGAGACGCATCAAGGCGAAGGACTTTCGCCCGATCTAGCCTTAAGTCCCGAAGCGTTGGCTGTTTTCTTCGTCGAGACAGAAGAAAAACAATCACACTACCGGGAAATCACGATCGATCAACGAGGCAAGCTAAAGGACGAATGGCCGTGCGGCTTTTTCGAAGAACGACTCAACGAGCTATTCTAAGCCATGATTTTCTCAGCTTATCTCGATCCGGAATCGATCACTGCCGTTGATGACGGTGGCGGAGTGGGAAACGACCACCTGCTCGGCGTAATGAGAAGCTTGCTGGAGAGTTGCTTCCTCGCTGAATCCTATTCTTGGACCATTGGCAAAGAAGCCCTCCGGGTCATTCAGAACCTCAAGGATCCTGACACCCGCCTGAAGGCGGGCGCCCTGCTCGAGATGTTTTCCAAGCGGGACCGCTTCGTCCCCCTGCTTGATGATGCAGCTCTCCCGGAGAACGCCTCAATGACTGACCTCGGACTGGCCCAGGCCGAAAATCCTGAACTGGATCTCATCATCACAGAAGGAACTCCGGCAGGTGATGCCATGCCAGAATTCACACCAATCAGTCAATTCAACCGGAGCAACTTCGAATCAAGACGTCAGCGCTTGGTTTCCGATGGTGTCACGATCAGTCCTGGCCGCCTATCGGGGACAGATCTCTTCGAACGTTGTTTTGGGCGTATGCTTCTCGGGTGCGACTCGTTTACGATTGAAGACTACATGATCGGAAACGGTTTTGGCGAAAATTACTATCGGAACCTGCCGCAATGGTGCGACTTTTTTAGTTCATGCGGGCGTAAAATTGAGGTCACTATCCAAACTCAAGAAACATCACAGAATACGGTGAACTCGATGAAGACGCGCTTGGAGGAACTCAGCGGGGATACACTTGTTTCTTTCAAGATCAAGACGGTCGAAAACCCAAGACACGAACGCTTCTTCCGCTCGCCCGCATTCTCGCTCCAAATCGGACGAGGAATCGACCTTTGCGACAGTTCCGGTATGAACCGGGATATTAAAATTAATCTCGGGAAGTAACGGTGTCGATACAGCAGCTTCCTCTCCCTACAAAGACCACCACGATAGCTGGTGTTCAATACAGCTCCTCTAAAGCCATGAATTCCAAGACCATTGAAGAATGCCTGCCACAACTCGTGAAACACCCAAAAGTCATGAAGTTGGCTCGTTCTTTCGGCTTTGAAACCCCCGAGGAATTGCTGAGTCTCAACGAGTCCTATACCGGAACCGAACCCACCGAATTTGGTGAATTCATCGATGGACTAGTCGATCTTCTTTCTGAGGAAGAAGAGCACGTCGATTTCGCGGAAGTTGAAATCCTTTCCTCCTACACGACCACATCAACCTTTATCCTTTGTAATTTCAGTGGAGTTTATTGGATCGAAAATTTCGAGATGGGAGGCGTCGCATATTTCTTATCCGAAAAGGATGCGAAACTTGCCCTCAAAGAGGAGCGGGGAATCGAATGGGATTCCCCCGAATCCCCGTTTTCGACCGTCGATGAACTTCCACCCGACCCGGAAGATGAGTAAATTGGAATCGCGCCACTCTTCGATGTCCCGCTCGGTCAACGAGTCGAGATATCGCTCTCCGAGAGTCTCGCGGATAAT
>CAKZKU010000099.1 GCA_937124545.1 uncultured Microbacteriaceae bacterium
CTAGCCCACAACAAGACTTTGGCTGCACAGCTCGCCAACGAGCTACGGGACATGTTGCCTCATAACGCCGTTGAGTACTTCGTGTCCTATTACGACTATTACCAACCGGAAGCGTATGTGCCCCAGACGGATACCTTCATTGAGAAGGATTCCTCCGTGAACGCGGAGGTGGAGCGGCTGCGCCACTCGACAACAAACTCGCTACTGAGCCGGCGCGATGTCGTTGTCGTGTCGACAGTGTCCTGCATTTATGGGCTGGGGGCACCTGAAGACTATTTCGAGGCCATGGTGTCGCTGCAGGTTGGGCAAAAGATTTCGCGGGAAGCACTAATCAAAGCGTTTGTTCAAATGCAGTACGAGCGCAACGACATCGCGTTCGAGAGGGGAACGTTCCGCGTTCGGGGCGACACCATCGAGATTATTCCTGTCTACGAGGAGCTAGCGCTGCGCATTGAGATGTTTGGTGATGAAATTGATTCGCTCAGTTCACTCCACCCACTAACCGGCGAGACGCTCTCCACCGAAGAGACAATGAGCGTTTTTCCCGCCACGCACTACGCCGCGTCCCCCGAGACGATGAAAAGAGCGGTGGGCACCATTCGAGAAGAGCTTGACCAGCGGGGAGCTGAGCTCGAAAAGGCCAACAAATTGCTGGAGGCCCAACGCATCCGCATGCGCACCACATATGACCTCGAGATGATGGAACAACTCGGTTTCTGCTCCGGTATTGAAAACTATTCGCGCCATATTGATGGGAGAAAACCCGGGGAAGCCCCAAACTGTCTCTTGGATTACTTCCCGGAAGACTTTCTCACCGTGATCGATGAATCCCACGTCACCGTTCCCCAAATTGGCGGCATGTATGAGGGCGACGCTTCGCGCAAACGGACCCTGGTAGAGCATGGCTTCCGCCTGCCGAGCGCGATGGACAACCGCCCGCTGCGGTGGGATGAGTTCCTTGGTCGAACCGGTCAAAAGCTCTACCTCTCAGCAACACCCGGCAAGTATGAGCTGGGCGTGTCCGACGGTGTTGTGGAGCAAATCATCCGGCCCACCGGGCTTATTGATCCGCGCATTGTGGTCAAGCCCGTTGAGGGGCAGATCGACGACCTGCTCGAGCAAATCAGGGTCCGCGTGGCAAAGAACGAACGAATCCTGGTCACGACGTTGACCAAGAAAATGTCAGAGGACCTCACCGATTATCTCGACGATGCGGGGGTTAAGGTTCGCTATCTGCACTCCGATGTTGACACGTTGCGCCGCATAGAGCTGTTGACCGAACTGCGCGCCGGGGTATTTGATGTGCTCGTTGGGATCAACCTGCTCCGGGAGGGTCTCGACCTGCCGGAGGTATCCCTTGTGGCGATTCTTGACGCAGACAAAGAGGGTTTCCTTCGCTCGTCCACCTCGCTGATTCAAACTATTGGGCGAGCCGCGCGGAATGTCTCCGGTGAGGTTCACATGTACGCCTCAGGGATCACGCGGTCTATGGCCCAAGCCATCTCAGAGACCGAGCGTCGACGTGAGCTTCAAATCGCGTACAACACGGAGCACGGTATCGACCCCACCCCCCTGCGGAAAAAGATCGCCGATATCACCTCGGTACTCGCGCGGGAGAAGGCTGACTCGGAGGACCTGTTGGAGGGCGTCACCACCGCAACGGGTGAGGGGTATTCCCGGTCCAAGGGGCTTCAGGATGGTCCTGACGAGCTTGGGTCGCTTATCGCGACGCTGACCGACCAGATGATGCAAGCATCCGGCGAGCTCAAGTTTGAGCTGGCCGCGAAGCTGCGCGATGAAGTGCGAGAGCTGAAGAAGGAACTGCGAGAAATGACGACAGCTAGCCGCTGATGTAGGGCATCCAGCATTCCCTGCCTAGACTGTCCAAGTGCCTATCGAGAGACCCAAAACAGACTCGGTTCTTCATGTAAAAGGTGCGAGGGTTCACAACCTCAAAGGGGTCGACGTCACCATTCCGCGGGATTCGCTCGTGGTATTCACCGGCCTTTCCGGGTCAGGCAAATCTTCCTTGGCGTTTGACACAATTTTTGCGGAAGGGCAGCGACGGTACGTCGAGTCTCTTTCTGCGTACGCTCGCCAGTTTCTGGGCCAGGTTGACCGACCCGACGTGGATGTCATCGAGGGGCTCTCGCCAGCGGTGTCGATCGACCAGAAGTCGACCAACCGTAACCCCCGTTCGACCGTGGGAACAATAACCGAAATCTACGACTACCTCCGATTACTGTGGGCGCGGACCGGCATTCCGCATTGTGTCACTTGCGGAGAGGCCATCGCCCGGCAAAGTGTTCAGACCATCGCTGACACGGTCATGAAAAAGGACGAGGGGTGGCGTTTTCAGGTCCTCGCACCAATCGTTGCCGGGAGAAAAGGCGAATTTGTTGACTTGCTGCGGAGCCTGAACTCACAGGGCTACGCGAGGGCGCGCATTGACGGGGAAGTTGTCACCCTGTCTGACGCACCAAGTCTGGCAAAGACCAAAAAGCACGACATCGACGTCGTCGTCGATCGTCTCGTGATGGGCCCCGACGTGCTGGGTCGCCTCACCGACTCTCTCGAGACGGCTCTGAAGCTGGCGGACGGCACAGTTGTCCTCCATGGGGTCGATGATGATTCCGAACAGAGCTTCAGCGAGCGCCTCAGTTGTCCCAGTGGCTGCACCGTCTCCCTCACGGAGGTGGAACCCAGGACTTTTTCGTTCAATTCCCCCTTCGGTGCGTGTCCCGCATGTTCGGGCTTAGGCTTCACGATGGCCGTGGACCCTCAAATGGTCATCGGTGACCCTGAGCTCAGCATTGCTGGCGGCGCCATTCGACCCTGGACTCAGTCGGGTAAGGGCCTCTACGGCTACTTCCGCAACCTGCTAACAAGCCTGGCGGAGGAACTTGACTTCGACCTTGACACCCCCTGGAATCAGCTGCCTGAGGGCATCCAGGAGGCCGTACTGAGGGGGAATAACTTCGAACTGGTAGTGCGCTACCGCAACAGGTTTGGTCGAGACGTGAAGTACTCCAGCGGCTTTGAGGGCGTTATTCCCTACATCGAACGCAAGTTTCACGAAACAGACAGCGAGTGGTCTAAACAACGCTTCGCGGACTATCTGCGGGAAATCACCTGTTCTGCGTGTAAAGGCCAACGTCTGCGGCCGGAGATTCTGGCGGTGACTGTGGACGGGGCATCTATTTCCGATGTCGCCGACATGAGCCTGCAGGGCGCTCACGCTTTTATGGCGCATCTCGAGCTCACCGAACGGGATGCTGCCATTGCCGAGCCCATTTTGCGAGAAATTCGGGCTCGTTTGGAGTTCCTCTTGGAAGTCGGGTTGAGCTACCTCTCTCTCGCGCGTTCGGCAGGTTCCCTCTCGGGCGGCGAAGCTCAGCGGATTCGATTGGCCACCCAAATTGGCTCGGGGCTGACCGGGGTGCTCTACGTCCTCGATGAACCCAGTATTGGGCTCCACCAGCGGGATAACCGCCGCCTCATTGACACACTCGTGAAGCTCCGGGACCTGGGAAACACCCTGATCGTTGTCGAACACGACGAAGAGACCATTCAGACGGCGGATTGGATTGTCGATATCGGGCCGGGTGCAGGCGAACACGGGGGAGAGGTCGTGCATTCGGGTTCCCTCGCCAGCTTGCTGAAGGAGAAGAAGTCGCTCACCGCCGGCTACCTCGCAAAGACCTCTCAGGTGGTCGCTCCCCGCGAGCGGAGACCTGTTGACCCGGATCGCATAATCACCATCGAGGGCGCCCGCGCCAACAACCTCCAAAACGTGTCTGTCGACATTCCCCTCGGGGTTGTGGTGTCCATCACGGGAGTGAGCGGATCGGGCAAGTCGTCTCTGGTGAACGATATTTTGTATCGATCCCTCGCCAATACGCTCAATGGCGCTCGACATGTTCCCGGGCTTCACACCCGCATTCGCGGGGTGGACCAGCTCGACAAAATTGTCCATGTCGACCAGGCACCTATTGGGCGGACGCCACGAAGCAACCCGGCGACATACACAGGGGTTTTCGACAAAATTCGGGCGCTTTTTGCCGAGACTGCTGAAGCAAAAATGCGCGGTTATCAGCCCGGTCGTTTTAGCTTCAACGTCAAGGGAGGGCGCTGCGAGAACTGCTCGGGCGATGGCACCATCACTATTGAGATGAACTTCCTGCCCGACGTATATGTCGACTGCGAGGTGTGCCATGGTGCCCGTTACAACCGCGAAACGCTTCAGGTTCACTACAAGGGCAAAACCATCGCTGATGTTTTGGGCATGCCGATCGAGGAGGCCACCGACTTCTTCGAACCGATCTCGACTATTCACCGTTACCTGAAGACACTGGTTGACGTTGGTTTGGGGTATGTGCGCCTGGGGCAGGCGGCAACGACTCTCTCGGGCGGCGAGGCTCAACGCGTCAAACTTGCGACCGAGCTGCAAAAACGTTCCACTGGAAGAACCATCTACGTCCTAGACGAACCCACGACCGGTCTGCATTTCCACGACGTGAAAAAGTTGCTCGAAGTCCTTCAGAGCCTGGGCGATAAGGGGAACACCGTCGTTGTCATCGAGCACAACCTTGATGTGATTTCGGCTTCCGACTGGGTAATCGACTTGGGACCCGAGGGTGGTGCCGGCGGCGGCACCGTCGTCGCAACCGGGACACCTGAGACGATTGCGAAAAACTCGCAATCCCACACGGGAACCTTCCTCGCCGAGGTGTTGGGATAGCACCTGTGCCCGGACGGTATTCCTGGCAACCTGCCACTTCGGATATCCCCACAACGCCGGGGGTTTATCGCTTCTGCGACGATCGCGGACGAGTCATTTATGTGGGGAAGGCGAAAAACCTCAGGGCGCGCCTCACCAGCTATTTCCAGAAACCCGAGGCCTTACTCGATCGAACGCGCCGGATGGTGGCAACCGCTGGGTCTGTTGACTGGACGCTGGTGCCCTCTGAACGCCAGGCACTGCACCTGGAATACCTGTGGATTCAGCAGTATCAGCCGGAATTCAATGTCCGTTTTCGCGACGATAAGTCCTATCCCTATCTCGTAGTCACCCTTGAAGAGGAAGTACCGAGGGTGTTCCTCGCCCGCAAACGCGGCATCAAGGGGGCGCGCTATTTCGGGCCTTTTCCAACCGCCTACGCGCTGAAAGAGACGTTATCGACGATTCTGAAAGCCTTCCCGGTGCGCTCCTGCACCCAGACGGTCTATAACCGTGCGAAAAGGGCCGGGCGTCCCTGCCTTCTTGGCGATATCGGCAAGTGCGCGGCCCCCTGCGTGGGACGGATTTCACCTCCGGATCACAAGGCGCTCGCTCTGTCACTCGCTAGCTTCATGGCGGGCCAGGACACTGCCGTCACCGCGTCGCTGCAGCAGAGCATGGAGCGAGCGGCCAACGATCTCGAATTTGAAAAAGCGGCCCGACTGCGAGACCGACTGGAAGCTATCAACACCATTCTCCAGGGCAACACCATGGTGCTCTCAGAGGACATCGATGTCGACGTGTTCGGCATTGCTTCTGATTCTCTTGTCGCCGCAGCGCATGTTTTTCGGGTCCGAGCAGGGCGGATTCGTAGCGCGAAAGGATTCATCGTCGAGGTCTCTGCTGATGAGGGTGAAGACGCCCTCATCGAGATGATTCTGCGGGATGGGTTTGAGGAGGAGATACCGGCACGCACAATCGTGGTTCCGAGTGTTCCTACCTCCGCTGGCGCCCTGCAGGCCCATCTCGAAACGGTTCGAAATGATGCGGGTGAAAAGGGTTCGGTTCGGGTAAAAAAGGCGTCACGCGGGGAACTCGGCACGTTGCAGGGTACGGTCACACTCAACGCACGGCACACCCTGCAGAGCTATTTGTCCCAGCGCACTAGCGACCCCAATACCCGGTCCCGCGCGCTCTCCGAATTGCAGACAACTCTGGGGTTGACCGATGCCCCTCTGCGGATGGAATGTTTCGATGTGTCCCATTTGGGTGGAGAGAATCAAGTCGCGTCCATGGTGGTGTTCGAGGATGGGCTTCCCAAGCGCGATCACTATCGAAAATATGCGATCAGAGAGGCGCGTGATGACACGGACGCCATCTATGAAGTCCTTTCTCGTCGCGTTGCTCGCCTCTCGTCACCGGACGATGGCTCCGAGTCCTCACGGGGATTCCGGTACCCACCAGGTCTTATCGTGGTCGATGGTGGCCTGCCCCAAGTCAATGCGGCGCAAAGGGCACTTGACGATGCCGGTGTAAGGATTCCTATTTGTGGACTGGCCAAAAAGCTCGAGGAGGTATGGCGTCCGGGTGAGGAGTACCCCGTGATTTTCCCGCGTAACTCTGAGGCGCTTTTTCTCCTTCAACGTATCCGGGATGAATCTCACCGGGTTGCCATCACCTACCAGCGATCCACGAGGAAGCGCTCGCTCAGCACCGAACTCCGGGACATCCCGGGGGTCGGGCCCCAGCTCGCGCAGTCGATCCTTAGGCATTTTGGCTCCGTTGCCCGCGCTCGAGCCGCCACTCCTGACGACATCGCCGAAGTGCCGAAAGTGGGTCCTGTGCTGGCCGCAAAGATCCACGCATCCCTGAATGATCACCAGGGCGGTCAAAGTACACTGGAACCCTGATCAGAGGAAGGCAATTATGACCGCATCGGCGGCAGCGCAGCGCGTGCTCATTGTCACAGGAATGTCGGGGGCGGGTCGCTCTACAGCAGCAAACGCCCTTGAAGACCTTGGCTGGTATGTCGTCGACAACCTTCCCCCGCAGATGCTGCCACCTCTGGTCGAACTGTCGCGGGAGCCGAACGCTGCTATGGGACAACTTGCCGCGGTTATCGATGTTCGCGGAGGTGCACTCTTCACGCGTGCCACCGAGGTCATCGTTGATCTCGCCAAAGACCCCAGCATCCAGGTGTTGTTTCTTGATACCACCGACGACACACTGGTTCGTCGTTTTGAGCAGGTTCGTCGCCCACACCCGTTGCAAGAAGACGGAACGCTGCTCGACGGTATCGGTCGTGAGCGGGCACTGATGCACGCGATTCGTGAACAGAGCAACCTTGTAATTGACACGTCCGAAATGAATATCCACCAACTCACCACCGCCGTAAAGGCCGCCTACGGCGAGGAGGGTGACGCAAAGACCAAGCTGACCGTGATGAGTTTTGGATTCAAATATGGTTTGCCCAGCGATGTCGATATGGTCGCCGACATGCGTTTTCTTCCCAATCCCTACTGGGAGGAGGGCCTGCGGGACTCCACAGGCCAGGATGACTCGGTTGTCGCATACGTGACGGCCCAACCGGAAGCGCAACAGTTTCTCGAGCGCTACCTGGCAGTCCTGGATACGGTGTTGCCCGGCTATGCCAAGGAAAACAAGACCTACGCAACGCTTGCGATAGGTTGTACCGGAGGAAAGCATCGTTCCGTTGCGATGGCTGAGGAAATTCGCCAGCGCCTCGGTTCCCGACACGATATACAGGTCTCGGTGAAACACCGTGACCTTGGCCGCGAATAGGTTTACATGCACTCACTGACGGTTGCGGTGAAAGACGAGCTCGTCTCTACCCCCGCCACACAGACCACCCACCGCGTCGCGGAGTTGGCGACAATTCTGCGGTTCGCCGGTGGTTTGCACGTCATCGGGGGCAATCTCGCCGTTGAGGTCGAGCTCGACCACATGGAGGCCGCCAAACGCGTCCGTCGTGACATTCGGGATGTCTTTGGAATGGCTACCGACGCCGCCGTCATGCAGCCCTCGGGCTCGCGTACCCATCCGCTCTACGTCGTGCGGGTTCGGCAAGGCGGGGAAACTCTGGCACGCCAAACCGGTCTTCTGGATAGCAGGAAGCGCCCTGTACGGGGGTTACCCAACAAACTCACGACCTCGCCCGTGGGCGACTTGCCCGCGATCTGGCGGGGTGCTTTCCTTGCCACCGGGTCGATCAGCGAACCCGGCCGATCTGCGGCCATCGAAATTGTTGCACCCACCGGTGAAGCCGCTATGGCCATGGTGGGCATTGGCGCCCGCATCGGTATCGCCGCCAAGGCACGCGAAGTGCGGATGGCGCACCGTGTGATGGTGCGCGACGGCGACGCGATCTCCGAGCTGCTCGTGAGCATGGGGGCTCCTGGCGCGGTGACTGAGTGGGAAAAGTTGCGCGAACGGCGCGAAGTGCGGGCTACGGCCAACCGGTTGGTGAACTTCGATGACGCCAACCTGCGTCGTTCGGCACAAGCGGCTGTGGCGGCGTGCGCGCGGGTTGAGCGCGCCATGGAGCTTCTGGGGGACGACATCCCAGAACACCTGAAATACGCGGGTGACCTCAGACTTTCGCACCGAGACGCGAGTTTGGACGAGCTCGGCCACCATGCGGACCCACCGTTGACTAAGGACGCCGTCGCGGGTCGCATTCGCCGCCTGCTGGCGATGGCGGACAAGAAGGCTGAGGACCTGGGCGTTGCGAATACGCTGGAGAGTGTTCCGGAGGAAATCGACTAGCGCCCAGCATCTCTTCATTACCCGCTTCTACACTAGAAACACCAACAGGGAGGTCCACATGTCCTATTCACTGCCCGAACTGAGCTACGACTACTCGGCACTGGAGCCTCATATCTCTGCCCGAATCATGGAGCTTCACCATTCAAAGCACCATCAGGCGTATGTCACCGGGGCCAACGGTGCCCTCGAAGCCATGGCAGAGGCTCGAGAGACCGGGGCGTTTGCGAACATTAACCGCCTTGAGAAGGACCTCGCCTTCCACCTCGGTGGGCACATCAATCACAGCATTTTCTGGACAAACCTCCACCCTGACGGCGGCGGTGCCCCCGAGGGCGAGCTGGCAGCCGCCATCGACGAATTTTTCGGGAGCTTCGACGGGTTCAAAGCCCACTTCACGGCAGCCTCGATGGGGATCCAGGGCTCCGGGTGGGGCGTGCTCTCGTGGGACCCCATCGGCAAGCAAATGATCATTCAGCAGCTTTTTGACCAACAGGGCAACACCGCGCAGGGCACCATTCCACTACTGCAGCTCGACATGTGGGAGCACGCGTTCTACCTCGATTACGTAAACGTGAAGGCTGATTACGTGGCAGCTTTCTGGAACATCGTTAACTGGGAAAACGTGGCTGCGCGACTTGAAGCGGCCCGCTCGGGCGCCTCGGCATCACTGCTAATCTCTTAGTCCGGGGCAGTACACGGTTGTCCCTTCAAGGTGACAAAGACATAAAAGGGGATTTCTGTGGTCACGGTAGCTATTAACGGGTTTGGTCGAATTGGCCGAAGCTTCTTTCGCGCGGTGCAGGCAAGCTCTCACGACGTGCAGATCGTCGCTGTCAACGACTTGACCGACCCCACCGCACTAGCGCACCTGCTCAAGTACGACTCGGTCGGTGGGCGTTTTCCGGAACCAGTCGAAGCGGGCGATGGTTCTATCGTCGTCGGCGGTAAGACTATTCCCGTTTACGCAGAACGTGACCCCGGTTCACTGCCATGGGGCAAGCTCGGTGTGGATATCGTGATCGAATCAACGGGGTTTTTCACCGATGCGACAAAAGCGCGGGCTCACCTCGACGCCGGGGCGAAAAAGGTAATCATTTCAGCGCCGGCCTCTGGTGAGGACATCACGGTGGTCATGGGTGTCAACCACGAGGACTACGACGCAGATAGCCACCACATTGTGTCGAATGCCTCCTGCACAACAAACTGTCTCGCTCCGATGGCCAAAGTGTTCAATGATGCATTTGGTATTGAAAAAGGCCTGATGACGACGGTCCACGCCTACACTGCAGACCAAAACCTGCAGGACGGTCCCCACAGTGATCTCCGCAGGGCCCGCGCCGCGGCGGCTAACATCGTCCCCACATCGACGGGGGCGGCAAAGGCTATTGGCCTGGTGATGCCTGAGCTCAAAGGCAAGCTCGATGGCTTTGCTCTTCGTGTTCCCGTGCCCACAGGGTCCATCACAGATCTGACGGTGGAGGCTGGGCGAGAGGTCACCCTTGAAGAAGTCCAAGATGCTTTCCGGAAGGCCTCAGACACCGGACCTTACAAAGGCGTGATGCGCTACACCGAGGAGCCCATTGTTTCCAGTGACATTGTGGGGGATCCGTATTCCTCGATTGTGGATGCTGGATTGATCAGGGTCATCGGGAATCAGGTCAAAATGAGCTCCTGGTACGACAACGAGTGGGGTTACTCCAACCGGTTGGTCGACCTTGCCGCTTACATGGCAACTTCCCTCTAGAGCGTGTCACTGCGAGCTCTCACGGAGGACCTTGACTTCGACGGTCAAGTAGTTTTCCTTCGGGTCGATGCCAACGTTCCTTTAGACGGCAGTGTCATCACCGACGATGGTCGTATTCGCGCCTTCCTGCCGACCCTTCGCTGGCTCCTCGGCAGGAACGCGGCAGTGGTAGTTGCTAGCCACCTCGGGCGACCAAAGGGTCCCGAGGACGCCACTCTCAGCCTCGCGCCCGTGGCAGCTCGACTCTCCGAACTGGTCGACGCTCCGGTGGCCATGCTTCCCGCTGTCACAGGTCCGGACGTATGGGGCGCTGTTGACAACCTGTTGCCAGGACAGGTCTGCATGGTCGAAAACCTTCGTTTTGACGAACGCGAAACCTCCTCGGAGCCCGCAGAAAGGCTCGCTTTTGCCCTGGAGTGGGCCGATCACGTCGATGCCACCGTCGTGGAGGGTTTCGGAGTCGTGCATCGCAAGCAAGCCAGTGTGTACGAGCTGCCAAGCCTGACCACGAGTTTTGCGGGACGGCTTGTGGAAACGGAAGTGTCGGTATTGACCGCGCTGACCTCGGCACCGGTTCGGCCGTACACGGTCGTTTTGGGCGGGTCAAAGGTATCGGACAAACTTGGCGTGATTTCTGCCCTTCTGCCCTCCGTTGACCACATTGTCGTTGGTGGCGGAATGGTGTTCACCATCCTTGCTGCGCAGGGTTTTGCCGTCGGAAAGAGCTTGTTGGAACAAGACATGATGGAGACGTGTCGCAACTTTCTCGCTGACGCACAACGCCACAACGTGACAGTGCACTTGCCTCACGACATCGTGATGGCAGAGAGCTTCTCCCCGGACGCCGACAGTGACGTGCTAGCGGTTGATGCGCTGGAGTCTGGCCGCTTTGGCGCTGACGCGCTGGGGTTGGATATTGGACCAGAGAGCGCCCAAGCTTTCGCTGAGGTTATTGCGTCTTCCCACACGGCGTTCTGGAATGGACCCATGGGAGTTTTTGAGTTCGAGGCATTCGCTGCCGGAACGAAGACGGTCGCCCAGGCTTTGACGGCGGTGGATGGGCTGTCAGTGGTCGGGGGAGGCGATTCTGCCGCCGCTGTCCGCGCGCTCGGATTCCCGGATGATGCGTTTGGGCATATTTCAACCGGCGGGGGAGCCTCGCTGGAGTTTCTGGAGGGTTCGGCTTTGCCGGGATTGGAGATACTGGGATGGCAACGATGAGAAGGCCTCTGATCGCGGGCAACTGGAAGATGAACCTGGACCACCTGCAGGCCATTGCATTCACCCAGAAGCTGGGTTGGGCCCTCAAGGACGCCAAGTACATCGCTTCCGACGTCGAGGTCGCTCTATTCCCGCCGTTCACGGACCTAAGATCGCTCCAAACGCTCATCAATGCGGATTCCCTGCCATTTGAGCTGGGAGCTCAAGATCTTTCGATGCACGATGACGGCGCCCACACGGGGGATGTGTCGGGCGGCTTTTTGAAGGCCCTCGAGTGTTCCTATGTCATCGTGGGGCACTCGGAGCGTCGCGCAGATCACCACGAGACAGACGACACTGTTGCGGCAAAGTCGGTGGCCGCCCGTCGGCATCAACTAACCCCGATCGTATGTGTCGGCGAGACCGCTGAAGACCTGGAACTCCACGGTGCCAGCAAAGTCCCGGTCGACCAGCTAACCGTGGTGTTGAACGCACTGTCGAAAGACGACGACTACGTGATCGCTTACGAACCTGTATGGGCGATCGGGAGCGGACAGGCAGCCACCGCCGATCAGGCCAACGATGTCGCTCGCGCACTGCGCGAGACTATTGCTTCGGTTCACGGGCCTGACAAAGCTGAAGCGACCCGTATTTTGTACGGTGGCTCCGTGAAAGCGGCCAACATAGCTTCCTTCATGGCCCGGGAACACGTCGATGGAGCTCTCGTTGGCGGAGCCAGTTTGGATGTGTCAGAGTTCAGTTCCCTGATTCAGTTCCCTAAGCACGTCACGTTAGACTCGTAGAAGCGCCCTAGGGTTTAGGCTGGGGGTTTACCCGGGAGGTTTGTGTGGAAATTCTGCGTGTTGTGTTCCAGGTCATTTTGGCCTTGACCAGCATCATCCTCACGCTGATGATTCTTCTCCACCGCGGGCGCGGGGGCGGTCTCTCGGACATGTTTGGTGGCGGTGTCACCTCGAACTTGGGTTCCTCTGGTGTTGCCGAACGCAATTTGAACCGCATTACAGTCATCGTCGCGCTGATCTGGGTCACCACCATTGTGACCTTGGGCCTCTTTACCCGGTTTGACGTTTAGGAGATAGACATGGCATCTGGCGGTAGCGCAATTCGAGGAACCCGGGTTGGTTCCGGACCCATGGGGGAACAGGACCGCGGGGTCCAGGCAGACCGCATCGCTGTGTCGTATTGGGACGCACTCGGTAATGAAACGGTGAGGTACTTTTCCGCGCAGGTGGAGCCTGAAGACATCCCGGAGCTCATTGATTCCCCCACCACTGGGCTCCCTGCTGGACGGGATAAAGACAACCCTCCCGTTGTTGCATCAAACGAGCCCTACAAAACCCACCTCGCGTACGTCAAAGAGCGCAGGACCGACAAGGAAGCCAAGCAGATTCTCGATGACGCTCTAGAGCGCTTGCGCATTAAAAAGGGCCGCCGCTAGGACTCCAGCGCCTCCCAGAGTGTGGGCAGTTGGTCGGTAGACGCCGTAACGGAGAGCACGGTGAGGCCCGCGTTGGCCAGCACGTTCGCGTCTCCATGAGCTTGGGCGAGCATTAGCGTCCCAAAATCGAAGTCTCGACCCGGGATCTCTGCAGTCTGGTCGGGGACTTGAATGACCTGCAGGAACACTCCCTGTGCCGGGCCACCCTTATGTAACTGACCCGTCGAGTGCAGAAATCGGGGCCCAAAGCCCAGGGTGACTGGGCGCTGAGCTTTCGCCTCAAGCGCCTCGACTGACTGTTTCCAGGCGCCCGCGAGCTTCTGGTTTCCAAACACACAGACCGCCCCGTAGCGATCCCCGTGCAGGTGAGACTTCCACTGCGCCAAAACCTCATCCAGTACCGGCATACGGGTGAGACCGGGGGAGGACCAGAGCGAGAAGCCCTCGACTTGCCACTCCTCTCGCGGCGCAACATCGGGCGTCTCCAGTAGTGCTTTTGCAGCAATTTTTGCACTCTCGACGTTCGGTTGGTCGAAGGGATTCACCCCAAGGATCTGGCAGGCAAACGCCGTGGCGACTTCCCAGAGTAAAAAGAGCTCGCCAAGGGTGCCCTGCACCAAGACATCCGAGCCTTTGCCGCCGACACTGATGGAATCGTCATAACCGGCGTCGTGCGAACCGAGAACGGGCACCAGGCCGACTCCGTCCTTACCCGAGGATTCGGCCACCAACTGCTCAACCCAATCACCAAAGCCCGGGAAGCCCGGCTCTTCGTGCAAAATGACCTTGTTCACACGGGGCGCTTGTACGGCGATTCCCGCACCAAGCATGATCCCCGGGTTGTTTGGAGCATCAGTGGCCAAAATTCCGCGTGCTACCTGCGCCTGTTGAAGCACCTCCAGCATGTCAATACCGGCGAGCACGCAGGGCACGATCCCGAAAGGCCCTAGGACAGAAAACCGACCACCCATGTCCTCGTCTCCCAAAAACACACGGTAACCGGCCTCAGAGGCAGTCTTGTGGAGGAGGGTGTCCGGGTCGGTAACGACGATAATTCGATCGGCTGGGTCTATTCCTTGATTACGGAAAGCCCCCTCAAAAGCCCGCTTTTGGGAATCCGTCTCCAAGGTGCCTCCAGATTTTGAAGCCACCACGACCACGGTTGCACTGAGGTCGCCGGTAAGAATTGGGCCCAGCTGATTTGGGTGAGTTGTATCCACGACCGTGAGGGTCTTTTGGAAGTGGGCTGCCGTCACCTCGGGAGCCAGCGAAGAACCACCCATCCCGCAGAGCACAACGTGATTTACCCCCTGCGCGGCCAATCCGGCTCGCACACCCTCTACTTCTTCGACAAGCGGGTACCAGCGCTCCAAGGAGTGAACCCACCCCAGCCGACGCGATGACTCATCCTCCGCGTCTGTTCCCCACAGCGTGGGGTTTGCGGCGAACAACTCGCTGGCAAACCGTGTCTCTACTGCCTGAGCCACCAACGCGCCCGTGGCGGATGCCAGCTGGCTCGTGAGCTCAACTTTCACGGCTTAGGACTCCGCGATTGCTTGGGACACCGTGTCCAGCAACTCATGCCAGGACACGATGAACTTGGCGACGCCCTCGCGCTCCAAGTCTTCCGTGACCTCGGGAAGGGAAATACCGAGTGTTCTTAGTGCGGCGAGTACCTCGCGCGATTCGGCGGCGGCTCCGCTCACGCGGTCGCCGGCAACCCCTCCGTCGCGGGCCGTGGCGTGGAGGGTTTTTTCCGGCATGGTGTTGACCGTCTCTGGTGCCGCTAGTTCCGTGACGTACAGCGCCTCGGGAAGGGCGGGGTCTTTTACCCCTGTTGACGCCCAGAGCGGGCGCTGTGGATGCATTCCCGCGCTCGCTAGCGCCTCGGCAGTCGAGGAAGAGTGAAGCTCGGTGAAGAGTTCATACGCCAGCCGAGCATTCGCGATCGCGGCCTTCGACTTGAGGGAGAGAGCTTCGGGCGTTCCGATTTTCTCCAACAGTGGGTCGATTGCGGCGTCAACTCTGGACACAAAAAACGACGCCACCGAGCGTATTGCTCCGATATCGTGCCCAGCCTCCTGTGCCCGCGCAATACCCTCGAGATAGGCCTCAATGACCATCCGGTAGCGCTCAAGACTGAAAATAAGGGTGACGTTGACTGAGATTCCAGCCGCGATCACCTCGGCGATAGCCGGGATGCCCTCACGGGTAGCGGGAATTTTAACCATCAAGTTGTCGCGTCCAACCCTCGCCCAGAGTTCTTTCGCCTGCTTGACGGTCCCTTCGGTGTCATGCGCAAGGGTTGGGGACACCTCTAGGGACACACGCCCGTCCTGACCCGAAGTGCTGGTGAATACTCCCGCGAGTAGGTCACAGGCACCCTGAACATCCGAGACCATGACACCGAAAGCTGTCTCCTCAGGGCTGAGGCCCTCGGTCGCCAGCGCCTTGATGTCCGGCTTGTAAGCATCACTGTTGGCGAGCGAGCCAGCGAAGATTGTTGGGTTGCTGGTTACCCCCACCACGTTGTGGTCGGCCATCAGGCTTTTTAGAGAGCCTGAGGTCAGGCGATCTTTGGAGAGGTCATCCAACCAGATGCTGACCCCAATGTCGGAAAGCGCTTGTGTGGGAGTCGTCATTCTTATGCCTTTCGGGCGGAATCGATGCTGGCACGTGCTGCCGCCACAACGGCCTCGGTTGTGATGCCAAATTTGGTGTACAACGTTGCGGCGTCAGCTGACGCGCCAAAGTGTTCCAGGGATACCCACGTGCCGTGCACGCCGAGAAAACGATGCCAGCTTTGGGAGACGCCCGCCTCAACTGTGACGCGGGCTTGTACGGAGCGGGGAAGAACTGCCTCCCGGTAGTCCGCGTCTTGTTCGTCAAACCATTCCACACAGGGCATGGAGACCACGCGAGTGGGAATTCCCTCTCCTTCCAACTCTGCACGGGCGGAAACGGCCAATGACACCTCTGACCCGGTCGCTATCAGTATCACCTCGGGCTGCCCAGAAGCCTCCGCCAGCACGTAGCCTCCACGAGCGGTAAATCTCGCGTGGGCGAGGGATTCGGCCGTTGCCTCACCAGGCCCGCGCTCGAGAGTCGGCACTCCCTGTCGCGTCAACGCCAGCCCTGCCGGGGTGTGCTGACGCTCCAGAACGGTCTTCCATGCCCAGGCTGTCTCGTTCGCATCTGCCGGACGCACGACATCGAGTCCAGGTATTGCCCGCAGGCTTGCGAGCTGCTCCACCGGTTGGTGTGTGGGGCCGTCCTCGCCCACTCCGATGGAGTCATGCGTCCACACATAAATCGCAGGGATTTTCATTAATGCGGCTAGGCGAACCGCAGGTCGCATGTATTCGCTAAAGATAAGAAAGGTGCCGCCGAAAGCCCGTGTCGGGCCGTGCAGCAGAATCCCGTTGAGGATCGCCCCCATCGCGTGTTCTCTAATGCCAAAGTGCAGAACCCGGCCATGTGGGTCTGCTGCCCACGAACTCGTGGACCGGTGGGCCGGCGCAAAGGATTGCGCCCCCGAGATGGTGGTGAGATTTGAACCCGCGAGGTCTGAGGAACCACCCCACATCTCCGGCAATACGCCGGCAAGTGCATTCAGCACTTTGCCCGAGGCCTGACGGGTGGCCACTGAGGACCCTGCGTCAAAAACCGGAAGGTGCTCTTCGAGGCTCGGCACTTCGCCAGCAAGTAACCGATCGAGCAACTCTTTGCGCTCAGGGTTCTTTTCAGCCCATTTTGCAAACTCTGTGTCCCATTCTGCGCGGGCGTGTGCTGCGCGGACGCGTAGCTGGCGCGTGTGCTCAAGAACGTCCTCAGGGACAAAGAAAGCCTCGTTCTCGGGGAGCCCAAGTTCGCGTTTCAACCCAGCTACTTCTTCTGCTCCCAGGGCTGCGCCGTGGATTCCACCCGTATTTTGCTTGGTTGGGGAGGGCCACCCGATGATGGTCTTGACGGTGATCAGCGAGGGTTTAGCCGTCTGGGCCTTCGCTTTCGTAATGGCCTCCATCAGAGCGTCGACATCCTCGGCATAGGCGTCACCGTGCTGGAAGTCGACGGTATGAACATCCCAGCCGTAAGCCTCATAACGTGCCGCCACGTCTTCAGAAAACGCAATATCCACGTCGTCTTCGATGGAAATTTGGTTAGCGTCGTAGAACACAATCAGGTTGCCAAGCTCCTGGTGTCCCGCGAGCGAAGCCGCTTCAGCGGAGACCCCCTCTTGCATGTCTCCATCGCCCGCGATCACATACGTGTAGTGGTCGAACGGTGATGTCCCGGGGGCCGCGTCGGGGTCAAATAATCCGCGCTCAAACCGTTGCGCATAGGCAAAGCCAGTCGCAGACGCAATGCCCTGGCCTAGCGGACCCGTCGTTATTTCAACATGGTCCGTGTGCCCGAACTCGGGATGACCGGGCGTAAGCGAGTCCCATGTGCGCAGAGCCTGAAGGTCGGAGAGCTCGAGCCCGAGTCCTCCGAGAAACAGCTGCACATACTGTGTGAGCGACGAGTGTCCAACAGAAAGTATGAACCTGTCTCGCCCAAGCCACTGGGGATCCTGGGGATCCACCGACATGACCTTTTGGTACAGCAGATAAGCCAGGGGAGCGAGACTAATGGCTGTCCCGGGGTGGCCGTTACCTACCTTTTCCACCGCGTCGGCGGCCAGCCCCTTTGCAACATCTACGGCCTTATTGTCGAGGGGAGAAAAAAGTGAGGCCATGCCCGAGGAAACCTTCTGTTAGGACTGTTATCTGCACAGGCAAGCACCCTCGCCGTGGCCCTATTCTAGCGGGGCTTATCACGGTGTCGCCGCTTTCCTCAGGATAAGCGAGCGGGGTTCTCGTAGACTGAGGACACCATCTCGTGAAGGGTTTCATGACGACGCACGCCGTTTCCTCTGCCACAACAACGTCTGTTGTCCGTAGTTATGTGGCATTGACCAAACCGCGGGTTATCGAACTACTGCTCGTAACGACTGTTCCCGTCATGGTCTTGGCCGAGCGTGGCTTGCCAAACCTTTGGCTCGTCGCAGCAACGGTTGTTGGGGGTGCTCTGAGCGCCGGCAGCGCCAACGCCTTCAACATGGTTATCGATAAAGACATCGACACCCTGATGGGTAGAACTCAGTTGCGTCCCCTGGTTACCGGTGCAATTACCCCCCGGGCAGCCCTATTGTTCGCAAGCCTGCTCGCAGTGGGCTCGGTCGCTCTGCTCTGGGTATTCACCACGCCTCTCGCCGCGTTGCTGTCTTTTGCAGCCATCGGCTTCTACGTGGTCATTTATACGTTGTGGCTCAAGCGTCGCAGCGAGCAAAACATTATTTGGGGCGGGATCGCCGGCTGTTTTCCTGTTCTGATTGGCTGGGCTGCGGTCACGGGAGATCTCAGCGTAGAAGCGTGGATTTTATTCCTGGTGGTGTTTCTCTGGACGCCTCCCCACTATTGGCCGCTCTCGATGAAGTACCGCGAGGACTACGACAATGCCGATGTGCCAATGCTCGCCGTGGTCAGGACAGCTCCCGTCGTCGGCGTCCAAGTCATCCTGTATGCCTGGGCAACGGTTGCTGCGTCACTATTGCTGGTGCCGCTCGCGCCAATGGGCGTCCTTTACACCACCGTGGCCCTCGTCACAGGAGGGTGGTTCATTTTTGAATCTCACCGGCTCTATGCCCGCTCGCTGGCCGGCGAGGACATGAAACCTATGAAGGTCTTTGGAGCCAGTATCAGCTACCTAAGCCTGCTGTTTGTTTCCGTGGGGGTTGATCCGCTGCTTCCCTGGTGACTACCGCTCGCTGGGCCAACAATGCGGTGGTGACCACTGCCAAAAGGACAGCCGCCAGGACCATGTGTACGCCCACTGCCAGTTCTGGAAGGCCGTTTCGCGCTTGGTAAAGGCCCACACCAATCTGCACCACCGTAATGAGGAGGGCTCCCGTTATTGCGCGCCTCAGCGCTGGCGCACCGACAGGGGCTATCCAGGTCACCACGGTCATGGTGAGAATCAAGCCGAAAACAACGTAGGACGGCCATGCATGGAGGTGCTGTAAAAGCCAAGAATCAAGCCCGTTGCGAGCCGCCCCACCGTCTCCGGAATGGGGACCAGAACCCGTCGTGATTACCCCCATCACGAGCGAGATACTCAATACGCCAACGAGCGCAGAGCTCAGCACCCGAAAAGGCGCAGGAACCGCCCAGCTTTCGCTCCTGGGGCCGGTTCGCACCCGGTAGAGCAACACAGCAGCCAGAGCCACCAGCACAAGAGAAAGCACGTAGTGAAGGCCGACAATCCACGGGTTTAGGTCGGTAAGGACGGTAATTCCACCGATGACCGCTTGCCCTGGGATCCCGAGGCCCAACACCACTGCGAGGCGGAAGAGTTCTGGTCGCTCCCGGCGCAACCGAATCAACAGCACCACCATCACTACCGCGATAATCGCGAGAACGAAGGTCAATAATCGGTTTCCAAACTCAATAATCCCGTGGAATCCCATCTCGGGGGTCGACACGAAAGAATCCTCGGTGCAGCGCGGCCATGTGGGACAACCGAGCCCAGAACCCGTGAGCCGAACCGCGCCACCGGTGCCAATAATCAGCACCTGGCTGATCAGCGATGCCCATGCAAAAACCCTCACCGCGCGATTGGTGGTCTGGGGGAGCCAGTTCGTCACAACGGACACGTTAAAACCCTTCTTTTTCCAGGCGCAAACCGCTACTGTGGAGGCTATGAGCGTTGTTGCTCACACGGCTCGTTCAGCTCTCTCTGAGAGTGTAGAAGAGCATCACGAGAGAGTCCTGTAAGGGCACCCACCAGGAAGGAACACCATGTCTGACGTTCTACTGGATCGACCCGACCTCGAGGGCTTGGGTCAATACGAGTTCGGCTGGCACGACAAAGACGACGCCGGCACGATCGCTAAACGCGGACTCTCCGAAACCGTTGTCCGGGACATCTCTGAACTCAAGAGCGAGCCTGACTGGATGCTCCAGATGCGCCTGAAGGCATTGGAGCTCTTTGGCAAGAAGCCCATGCCTCAGTTTGGCGCGGATCTGTCGGGCATTGATTTCGACAACATCAAGTATTTCGTTCGATCAACGGAACGTCAGGCGCAAACCTGGGAAGATCTGCCGGAAGAAATCCGGGAGACCTACGAACGCTTAGGTATTCCCGAGGCAGAACGGTCCCGACTTGTGGCAGGTGTCGCAGCTCAGTACGAATCAGAAGTGGTCTACCACCAGATTCGTGAAGACTTGGAGGAACAGGGCGTCCTATTCCTCGACACCGACACAGCTCTCCGGGAACACCCAGAATTCTTCACCGAGTACTTCGGGTCGGTCATTCCCTCAGGGGACAACAAGTTTGCTGCGTTGAACACGGCGGTATGGTCGGGCGGGTCCTTCGTATACGTCCCTCCGGGCGTGCATGTGGAAATCCCGCTCCAGGCATATTTCCGCATTAACACGGAAAACATGGGTCAGTTCGAGCGCACCCTGATTATCGCGGACGAAGGCAGTTACGTTCACTACATTGAGGGCTGCACAGCGCCGATCTACTCCTCGGACTCGCTCCACTCGGCCGTGGTGGAAATTATCGTGAAGAAGAACGCCCGGGTCCGCTACACCACTATTCAGAACTGGTCCAACAACGTCTACAACCTCGTCACCAAGCGTGCTATCGCCCATGAGGGCGCCACCATGGAGTGGATTGATGGCAACTTGGGTTCGAAAGTCACGATGAAATACCCGTCGGTATTCCTTGTGGGGGAGAGGGCTAAGGGCGAGACGCTCTCGGTCGCCTTTGCCGGCCCTGGGCAACACCAGGACGCCGGCGCCAAAATGATTCACATGGCGCCTCACACGACCTCGTCAATCGTCTCGAAGTCCATCGCTCGTGGCGGTGGCCGTGCGGGATATCGCGGAGAGGTGCGGGTTGATGAATCGGCTCACCACTCCGCGAATACGGTGCGTTGTGACGCCCTACTGGTTGACACAATCTCACGCAGTGACACCTATCCCGCCATTGACATTCGGGTGGATGACGTCCAACTGGGGCACGAGGCAACGGTGTCCCGCGTCAGTGAAGAGCAGCTGTTTTATCTCCAGAGTCG
>CAKZKU010000100.1 GCA_937124545.1 uncultured Microbacteriaceae bacterium
TTTTTTTCTGTAAAAGTGGTGGATCTCAATGAGTTGATCGTTGGTTTTGGTTAGCTGAGGTGTTTGGGGTTGAGGTAGGCGCGGCCGCTTTCCCAGTCGTCTGACTGCTCCATCAAGATGGAGCTGATGAGGCGCAGGCAGCTTTCTTTGTTGGGGAAGATCGAGACCACACGGGGCCGACGTCGGATCTGTTTGTTGAGATTCTCAAGCATGTTGGAGGTGCGCAGTCTTTTGCGAACCGCTTTGGGAAGCTCGAAGATGGCGAAGCCTTCGGGCAGGGCGCTCTCCATCCAGGTCGAGAGGTCAGGTGCGCTCTTTTGATATTTGATGATGGTTTTTTCGAGAAGGAGCTTTGCTTCTTCGGCGCCGGGGGCATTGAAAATGTCTCGGATATCAGCGGCAACTTCTTCACGCATGGTGACTTTGGGGACGTAGGCCTGGGCGTTCTGTTGAAGGTGAAATTGGCAACGCTGCCAGGGGCTGGCAGGAAAGATAGTGCCCAGAGCAGCGCGCAATCCTTCGTGGGCATCGCTGGTGATGGACTTGGGGAGTTCAAGACCGCGTTCTTTGAGGCCACGCAGGAAGTCACGCCAGTGGACTTCGGCTTCGGACAGTGAGACCGAGACGCCGAGGATGGTGCGTTTGCCGTCGGAAACGCGCACGCCCACGGCGATGAGGACGGCGCAACGTCGCACGAGTTTATCGTAGCGGACGTCTTCATACATGGCGTCGAGGACAAGGTGGGCGATGGGTTCGATGGGACGGGTGCGCCAGGCTTCGATTTGTTCATCGAGCTCTTTAGTGGCTTTGCTGACTTGGTTTGAGGAGACCTGAAAGCCGCAGAGTGTTTCCATGACTTTGGTGACGCGTCGGGTGGAAACTCCCTGGAGATACATTTCGGCGAGGGTGGCGGCGAGGGCCTTTTCGCTGCGTTGGCCCCGCTCAAGGGCGGTAGGATAAAAGGGTTCGGAGCTGTCGCGCACTTGCGGAATCCGGAGGTCGACGGGGCCGATCCGAGTGGCAAGGGTGCGTTCCTTGAAGCCATTGGCGCGGCCGTCGCGCTGTTCGGTTCTTTGATAGGCGTCGGCACCGAGGTGGCGTTGTCGTTCGATCAACATGGCGTGGTTGATGAGTGTGGAGATGGCTTCGGGAAGTCCTTCAAGTCCGTTTGAGAGGATTGCATTGAGGGCATTGTCTGGTAGTTCTGTGTTTGGGTTCTCGGTCATGAGACGATCAGTTTTTTGGTTAGAATATGATCATTCTCATTGAGACCGAGGCCCACCAATCGGGCCAGTCTGAGTGCCTGAAAACCGACCTGTCGGGGGCGGCCACGCCACACGCCCT
>CAKZKU010000101.1 GCA_937124545.1 uncultured Microbacteriaceae bacterium
CCTATGGAATCGTCGTCCGATACCTCAACAGGGTGGGAATTGGCGCCAGGGACCCATTTGATTGCCCGGTTGCGCAGGTGGCAGGCCGCTGAGGTCTGCCACACCGCCTCAACGCGAACGTCGCTTAACTGACAAAAACACCATCGGCGGACCGCTAATTTCAACCCTGGAGGGCGGGCAGGACTTGAACCCGTGACCATTCGATTATGAGTCGAGTGCTCTAACCAGCTGAGCTACCGCCCCTTTTTCACCAACGACTCCCCAATCATACCTTCGCGGCTCAGGGCGGATGAGGGCGCGCCTAAAACTCGGCTCGATTCAGGACACCGTAGCTTCTTGAAGCGGGTCCGGTAAAAGACCCTCACTCACTCACCGATGACAGGTAAGCTTGCTCAACATCGCGGAGAAATGTCCCGGGCTCAGGACTCTCGAAGCATCAGGCCATCTCGAGACCACGTGAAGAGAGGTTGGGAAATAATGGTGGTGAAAGTCCTACACATTCACGACTGCCCCAGCTGGCAAAAAGCGCTGAGCAATCTGGAAGAGGCTCTGGCACTTCTGAAAATAGAAGACAGTGCCGAGACCTTAGAAATAACAACCGGGGAACAGGCACTCGAGGAAGATTTTGGTGGTTCTCCGACCATCACTCACGAGGGGAGGGACATTTTCGGACACCCTGACGAAGTCCAGGATCTAGCGTGCCGCATCTACGCCACCTCAGAGGGACTGCGAGGATCACCATCAACTGACATGATTGTCGCTGCCTTGAAAGACCGCACTTTCGCAGATAGTTGTAATTTATTGTTGTAATTCTAGATAACAGCCCCTCAAACAAGCCGATTCAAGGGCGAGTGGATCTAACTAGGCTCCACGAGACGAAACCTCTTCAGGCACCGCCTCTAGGGTGTCTTTTATGAGTGTTGTCGCCAAATCTTTGCTTGGACTGAGCGGTTTTTTCTTGCTGTCCGCGATTACCTTCCTTGCTTTTTACGGGGCATCTGGACAGTACGTTGATGAGAATGGATGGCTTGTCGAGGAGTTCTGGGCTCTTGGCTTAGGAGTTTTTAGTTCGCTTTTGGCGGCAGCTTTTGGATTGATTTTTGCGCTCAAGATTGTGCGTGAGCGAAGAAGGAAGAGACGTTCAGACTTGTAAAAATCGCGTTCGAAAGCA
>CAKZKU010000102.1 GCA_937124545.1 uncultured Microbacteriaceae bacterium
GCTACCTCACCGGTGGAGTTGAATGTGAGTAATCAAGGGGCAGGCAGAGACTACGCCGGCGGAAACCAATCGAACACAAACAACGATACAAAAATCATTAAATGGGTCATGTGCGGAATGGCCGTAATCGTGGTTTGGATGGCGTACTACATGAGCACGATTTCCACAAACACAACTCCAGAAACACCCAAAATTGAAGCGCCGGGAGAGTCCGAATGAGTGCTGCGTCAAGCGTCATTAGGAATGTTGCCAGTGGGGTGGCTAGGTCAATTCTCGATGAGGTGGACGGGGGGTGCAGAACTGTAGTCGGTCACTTTGATGGGGTTGACGATCATATTGAGTTGACTATCGACGGGCCGGATTTCGCAAGCGACTGGCGGCTTACATGGGTAAGCAATATGGATGTGGGGGCAAGTGATGGCTGTGTTTTCGGCTCGAATGGAACCACTTATGGGGTGGAGTTCCAGGCAAACGGCAACATCAGAATTCGCGGGTCGATCGGAGTTACAACAATTCCATCGGCAAACGTTGGTTACACGCTCGGGGATTGGGAGCAATTTGAAATAACTTGGGATGTTTCTGCGACGACGCTCGCGCTAAAAGTCGGCGAAACTCAGGTGTGGAGTGATACGAGTTTTTCCGAGACGGGGGCCTATGGGGCTTTGTGTATCGGGGCTCTTAGATCAACAGTTGTTAGCACACCATTCAAAGGTAGCATCCGGCAAGTCGAGTTTGAGCAGAACGGAGTTGTGAGGGGTTACTGGCCGATCGATGACGATTCAGGCGATGTCGATAATGCGGCGATTGCGGATGTATCTGGAAATGGAAACGATGGTGTCCTGGACAATAACAATGCTTCCACATTCTGGGAGAAACTCCCATGCAGCGAGGTGCTAAGTCTAGGAATTTCATCTATGACAATCGGCAGTTCGTTTTTGATTGGATAAAAAAATGGCAACAACTGCACAAATTAAAGCATACTTTGAAGACAAGGACAGGCCGACACAGGCCCAATTTGCTGCCTTAATTGATTTCACGATCAAATCTGTCATTCACGTAGATGACTACGGAGCATCACCGAGTAACACAGGACAACAGAATCAAACTGCAATTCAAAATGCAGTAAATGCCGCCAAGGCAGCAGGCGGAACTCAACTCATTCAATTCGGGATTGGGGAGTACACCGTAGAGACACAAGGTGGTGCTGGTGTAGGTGGTCAGGTCTTCGATTGGGATGATGGCACCTACGATAATTTAGTTTTCCGAGGGCATGGCAGAGCATCAATCCTGAAGATCGCAGCAGGTGACTATAGCGGCGGGTCCGATCCGCACATGTTTAACTTACGGAACTCATCAAATCTTGTTTTTCAAGACTTGATGTTCGATGGTAATCAGCCAAACCACACTGGCGTACAGGAGCAGTTTCACCTTTTTAATGTTGTCGACTGCGACAACTTGGCGTGGATCAATTGCACGTTTACTCGTTCCCACGGAGATGGAATCAAGATCCTAGGAAATACACAGCAAACGGCAAATCTCCAGGTTCTTGGCTGCGAGTTTCTTGGCTGCAAGCGTGCTGGTGTTGTTATGCAGCGCCGGGTCGATCGAATTGTTATTGATGGCTGTCTTTTCGACGGGAATGACCTAGAGGGCAACACGATCCAGACCGATCAACTGATGGATTTCGAGCCCACAGGGTCAGACGGGATTGTGGCTGCCGACAATATAGTCAGCAACTGTATTTTCCATTCGCGCATCGGCGTAGTCGCGGGTGTTACGTTTGGCGGTCCCGGCACAGATGCCCCACTTAGCCGAACGATTGTTTCTGGGTGCACTTTTCTAGTGGACTCGCTGCGATTTTTTAAGACTCGCGATTTGCTGTTCATTGGGAACACAGTGAAAAGTTTCGGCACCGGTTCACCGACTGACCTGATCGATGTTCTATCGCAAAACGAGAACATTGTTTTCTCGCACTGTAATCTAGCCAACGAATCCGATACCTGCGTCATTGGTCTGAACGCCCAAAGCGACGTGCGTCCGTCGCGTGTCATTATCGACTCGTGTCAGATGCGGCAGAACGGAGATTTTCATGCGATACGAGCGGAAAATGGAGCCGATGGTCTCAAGTTGATGAACAATTGGATTATCGGCAATTCAGACACCGCAGTGGACAAGGTGGGGCTCCGATTGCGAGAGAATCCGACTGTTCCAGGTAAATCGAATGGACTTTACTCTGCTGGAAACACGTTTCAAGATTTCTCGATCGGCATTCAGTCGGTTACTACCGATTCCGCGAGCAACGGATATGACAGTTGGATTGCGAGAGACAACAGTTTCGTTGACTGCTCAACTGGCGTCTCGATCACTGCTTCTGCGGACAATCAATTCTCGTCGACTCCAGTGATAGACAATTCGTACTCAGGGGTGACGACTAATATTTCGTTCTCGGGCATTACGCACTACGCTACAAGCGACGGGCAGTATAGAGGCACCGCAGTTCCTAGCTTTGCAGCGTCAAACGGTGACACGTTTTCACGCGATGGCGGAAGTGATTCGTCGGTCTATTTTTACCTCGGCGGCGTTTGGCAAGCATATGCACCAGCGCTGGCTACAGTTCTTGCATCAGATACTTTCACGGAAGCATCCAATACGATCCTTTCCAGTCACACGCCAAGCAGCGACCTGAATGGCAACGGTTGGGCACTGAGTACCGCGAGTAATTATCAAGTCTCGGCATCGACAGATGAAGCTGTGGCGATTCTCGCATCCGATCAAATTGCGGTAATCGACGTGGAGTCCAGTGATGTCGAGGTCAACACAGACATTCGTCTCGTCTCTACGTCAGGTTTTGGCGGGGTAGTTGTTCGCTACACCGATGCAGACAACTACCTAGCCTTTCTTGTGAAAGGTGATGGGAGCGAGATCAAATGGCTCAAGCGTGTTGGCGGTGTAGAGACAGCGTCGATCGATAGTGTCACTGGGCTGAGCCTGAGCGGCACAGTGAGAATGCGGGTGAAGATCAACGGGAGCGTTCTGACAGGTGACGTGGACGGAAATACCGTTACGATCAGCGACAGTTTCAATTCACCCGAAACGTCGCACGGGATCTATTCGGATACGGCAAGTCGCTTCTATTTTGACGACTTCCAGATCATTCAATAAGCAGCGGGTACGATGTCAAAATCTTAGGGCCAGTGGAAGTTGAAGAATGACAGAGCTAGTCGATACAAGGTTGGATTGACGTGACTGCCTACACATCAACTCAAGCCGGTAACTGGTCGGACACGGCAACGTGGGGCGGTGGCGGTACGCCTGGTGATGGTGACACGGCGAGCATTGGGCACGCGGTAACTGTTGACGCAAATACGACCGTAGGGACATCACCTAATGACACCACAACGTATGTCGTCGTGACCACGAGCGGGGGAGTCATTACGATTCCAGATGGCGTGACGCTCACGGTAGAGGGCAATGTGCAGCTCGGCGGCGTCGTCGGCGGAACGCTGACTAAAAACCTACAAATCAATGGGGCGGGCAAGCTGGTGTTTGATGGCTCGCCAGTGTCATCATCACGCAACTATCTACTGAGGTGTGAGTATCGATGCTCGCTCCAGATGGCGGGAACCGACGGAAGCAACCGAGCGACGATTGAAAGCGATGCGGGTGGAGGATACTGGCAATTAAGCCTGCAAAGCGCGTCCGCTCACTTGGAGAGTTTGAGTTGGGCACGCCTCACGCGCTGCGGTGATGCAAGTAACAACGGCATGACCAGCTATTCGTCAGTTTTTGCAAATGCCGGAAACTCGATGTCGATCACCGATACGATCTTTGAGGATTGCGGGCTGATGCAGTTCCGGCAAAGTATCGCGGGCACGATCACACTGGCGAGATGTGTGTTCGAATCGCTTAGCTCAGATTCGTGCTACTTGAACAACGCAGTGGCGGGCGGAACGCTCACGGTTGACGACTGTGTATTCTCTGGTCGCGTTCTTTTTTGGAACAGCGAAGATTGGCTACTGACAGGCAACTACTTCGGAAATGGAGTCATCAACCAAAGCAATGATTCGGGTATGCACGCGAGTTGTTCTGGGAACTTCATGTTGAGGCCGAACGCAACGGCGAGGACATGGTACGGCAGTATCAGGGGGTGCTACTTCTTTGACTACTATCTTGACAATCAAAATATTCAAACTGTCACGCCGCGAGCCACTGGAGCGGGGCAGGAGATCGTAGACAACATCCAAGATTTCGGCAACACTTCACCAAGCAATCCCGATGGCTACTTTATTACGCAGAACGGAAGCGGAAATGATTACTCAGCCAAGCGGAACATATTTCTGCCAGACTCTGCCAGTACAGCATCGGGTTGCTGGCTAAATGTGTACTACGCAACAGCGGGAACCGTCGCTATTGAGCACAACACGGTTATCGTGAATGGTGTAGGGCAAACGGGAACATACATGGGCGAGAGTGGCGGCGGGGCGGCGGGGCAGATAACTTCTTTTAAATCCAATTTGTTCTGGACACTGACAGGTGATGTGAATGGTGGGGGCCATAAGTTGGTTCGCCATAATGGCTCCACGACTCAAGACATCGCAGATTCATCTGACTGCGACTACAACTGGGGTTGGAATTTAGATGCAGGTTCTGAGGGTGATGGTTATCAATGCGACAATACAGCCACCGCAATGTTTTCCAGCGGCACGCCAGACGGAAACGGGGGAAGCGGCGACCCGCAGTTTGTTGACTCGTCACGCAACCTAATTCGATTTGACATCGACAACCTCGGCAACGCAGCCGCAACAGCGTGGTCTGATGCAACAGCGTACAGCGTAGGCGATACGGTCAGCGCGTCAGACGCGGGTTACTTTGGTGGCGACACGATCAACTGGCGTTGCATCAATGCACACACGTCTAACGATGGTGACGCGACAAACGGAAAGCCTGGATCTGTCACAGGTTTCCGGACTAACTGGGAGCCAATGAGTCTCTATCGGCTGCGAGAGGACACAAGCCGCATTGCGGATCTGCTCACATGGGTACGTGGGGGCTTTGCCGTTCAGAACGCATCACTGGAAGACGCCGGGCACGATAGCGTAACTATTGGAGCAGGTGCATACGTTGCGTCTGGGCCGACGTACACGCTGACAGCGAATCATGGAGCGACTGAGCTTGATGGACAGGATGCAACGCTTACAGCATCGCGATTGCTGACAGTTAACCACGGAACGACCGAGCTAGACGGACAAAACGCAACGTTGTCGGCTTCACGGCTTTTGACGGCCAATCATGGAGCGACTGAGCTTGCCGGTCAGGATGCGACGCTTACAGCATCGCGATTGCTGACAGTTGACCACGGTGCTGTTGAGCTTGCAGGGCAATCTGTCGACCTGACTTACAACTCAGGTGCAGCGACTTATACACTCACAGCCACAGCAGGGGCAATTGAACTCGCCGGCCAGGGTGTAACGCTAGAGGCTTCACGGCTTTTGACAGTAAGCCACGGAGCAACGGAACTTAATGGTCAGTCAGCAACACTAGCTGCCCAGCGTGTACTCTCCGCAAGCCATGGGGCGATTGAGCTCGCCGGCCAGGCCACTAGCTTACTCACTAGCCGGGTACTTTCCGCAAATCATTCCTCGCTAGAGCTTTCCGGGCAATCGGTTAGCCTGGTTTACTCCGATGCGTCAGGTATCAATGTCTCGCAATATTATTACAGGATGATGCTCTAATGCCCTTTTCAACCTTTACTGTGTTTCATGCGTTCGTTGAAGACGTGATGGAAGGTGTGCACAATCTCGGGAGTGACACGCTAACCGTCGCTCTCTGTGCTGCTGCGAACGCCCCTTCGCAATCAAGCGATGGACAACTAAGCGATCTCACGCAGATCAGCTACACGAATGCGTCGTCGCGGGTGCTAACTGTAAGTGCCAGTTCCCACACGAGCGGTTTGTATAAAGCGATTATCAACGACTTGACGCTCACGGCATCCGGTGGAGCAATTGCAGCGTTTCGTTACGCGGTGGTCTACAACGACACTGCAACGAACGATGAGCTTATCGGCTATCTCGACTACGGCAGTGATTTGACAATTGCTGATGGCGAATCGCTTTTGCTCGACTTTAG
>CAKZKU010000103.1 GCA_937124545.1 uncultured Microbacteriaceae bacterium
AACTTTGGCTAGACCATGCTAATCTTCCGATAATACCAACAGGCTTCAGTTGGCATAAAGTTTGCTAGTAACGGCTCCAAACCCCGGAGCCACATGCCAAAGAAACCACCTGATAATCCAATAGAACCAGCCGATAACCAAAAGGCAATCGAACGCTTTAAACAAATCCAAGACCTGTACAACCAAGGACTTGCCGAAGGTAAAACACCGCACGATGTGTTGTTCAAACTGATGATGGAAAGACCTGATGTCGCCAAAGTTTATTTGGAAGCCGAATTGCCATCCTCCCTATCTCAGCGAGTGAATTGGGACTCTCTACAATATCAACCGACCAACTTTTCGGAACCAACGATCAGTGAAAAACGATCAGATTTATTGTTGTCACTAGAGTTACGACCCAGAAAGAATCAAACGGATACTGAAACCATCTATGTCTATTGCATGTTCGAGCACCAGTCCACCGATGATCACACCATGGCTTGGCGCTTTTTCGAGTATCTCTATTTGTGGTATTCACACTACATCAAATCTACAAGTGACTCTAAATTCCCCAAGAAATTACCATTCGTCTTTCCACTGGTACTCTACAATGGGGTTACACCATGGAAGTCACCCACCAATTTTCAAGAGTTGGTCAACATCCCCAGAGGTTGTACATCCTTTGTGCCTCACTTTGAATTCAGTCTCAAAGACCTCTCACAAGTCGATGATCCCGAGATACAGGGCACTTACCACCGTTCGTTCTTGCTCACCAAGTTTCTCGAATATTTCAAATACTCCCGTCGTCCAGAGTTCTATGACCGATTGTTGCTTGATACCGAGTTTGTAGAATTGAAAGATGAACGGGGAGATGTACTCTATGCCATATTCGTCTACATCCTACAAACCCAACCAAACCACCAAAAGGTGATAAAAATGCTAAATAACAAATTGAGACAGGAGGAAAACATGGTCGACGTCATCGCACTCATTAAAGAAGTCGGACACGAAGAAGGTAGACAAGAAGGTAGAGAGGAAGGACACCAAGAAGGTATCGAACAAGGGATCAAGCGTGGTAGAGAAGAAGGTGAAAGACAAAAAGCCATCGCCACTGCCAAACGCATGATTGAACTCAATCTGGATGCCCAAATCATCGCTACTGCAACCGAACTCAGCCTCGAAGATGTCCAAAAGATCGCACGAGAAATGAAGCCCTGAATCGTTGCAGTTTCAGGCATCATCGAGCAGACCAGCAGCCATCATCTGCCAGTCTGCAAAGCCCAAGCGACCCAACATCCGATGTAAAACCTTCTCCCACTCTATCAATACACACAAATCCCTAGCCATGATCGTCATCCTTAGTTGGACTGCTGGTCTGTGGTGTATTGTCACTGGCCTGCTTGTTATTTTTACCGAGTTTGGGCTTGGGAAGCATTTGATGCCCTTCTTTTTTGACAGTGGAACGGGTCAAATCCTGTGCTACACCAGCCTCAAGATGCGATGGCTGATGTTGGTCACGATAGGTCACCATCACCGACCACAAGACAGCGCGTCGCACCGGCCCGAAAGAGCTGCCCGCGTCCGACTTCGTCGCAGCTGTTCTGAACGAGGTGGTTCGTCGCGACTGGCACCAAGTCTTCATGTTCCCGAGCGCCCGCTCTCGTCGTGGGCACATCGAGCGACCAGGCAAGGCGTGGTCTCGGGTCAAGGCAGCATGCGGAGTCAATGAGCGCGTCCGCATCCACGATCTGCGACACACCTTCGCCGCAGCCGTTTACGCGGTCTCGTCGCTCGACGTAGTCCAGCGTCTGCTGTGGCACTCGTCGCTACAACAGTCGGCCAAATACGCGGGGCCAGCTCCGATTGAGCGAGTTGCGCCGCACTCTCAAAAAGCGATCGAGCACCTGCTTGGAGGGGTCCAGTCCGATGCCTAAGCGAATGGCCTTCAGCAAGACGATCCCTCAAATGCGGGACTACTCAAAGACGCTTACGACTCGCGACGGCTGGTGGTGCTCGCGCACGAACCTCCCCCGAGTCGCGCCTGGGGAAGTGGTCACAGCAATCGAGAAAGGCATGGGCCTTCGGAAAGGGGATCGGCAAGTCGTCATTCACGACATTGAGATTGTGCGTGTGTGGCGAGAGCCGAACGACCACATCACTCAGGCAGGCGTCGTGATGGAGGGGTTCCCTGGCCTAAGCCCGGAAGGATTCGTCGCCATGTTTGGCGGAGACCCGGGGCGAATCGTGACAAGGATCTTGTTCTTTCACCTTGGCCCAAAGTGTGCTTCCTGCAATGAGCGGGTCATAAGGATGCACGCGGCGCCCCAGACAAGCATCTGCGGCGAATGCTGCGACTGTTTGACCGGAGACGGGACGTGCCAACGATGCGGAGCGTTCGGTAGCGAAGGGGGCCAGCGATGACCTACCACCTTCACGGCAATGACCTTGCTGGTCGCTCGTCGGTCCATCACTGCCGCTCAGCACGACGAAAGACCATCGTCGCATGCGGCCAGATTCAACGCAGTGTGCGTCGCATTGAGACGTTGCTGCGCGACTTCGGCGACGAATCGTCTGAAACTCGCAATGGTGCGGGCGTAGGAGAATCGGACAAGGACGATTCGTCGCCGTCCTATGTCACTTCCCGCGGGCCTCTGCAGCCCTGCACTCCCCCTTCCGCGAAGCAGGGGTCCGTGGGCGGTGGCGCCTTTGGAGGTCAACAATGAGCATTGGCAAGATCGACGTCGAAGGGACCGAGGACGGCGCGAAACTCATCATCAGAGACCTGCAGAGCCATCTAGAGTTTACGGTCGAGCTCAAACACGAGCAGCTTTCCGCCCTGTTTCAGCGGATTTGGGAGGAAGTGGACCGGCTCGAAGTCAAAGCCGCCTATGAGCAGTTCGGCATTGCCGGTAAGGAGCCAGCGCAGTCATGAGCGCAAAGAAGCAAGAGCCGACCAGGGAGCACGAGGCGTTCAAGCGCCTGCACGAAATGGGCGCTGTGATGGTCGGCCGCGTACTGGTGACGGTCTCGTGCCGTGTTGGCCAATCGACCTACCTGGAGGCGAAAGACAGCACCGGAACCTTGGCCGGCCGCATTAGCGCCATCGCCGACCTCTACGAGCAGTACCAGCAAGAGAAGGACAAGCGAAAATGAGCAAGACCGCATACATCGCAAAGTACGCAAACGACGCTCAGTATCACGGCGATACGAGCCGACTGTCGGGGTCTGCGCTCGAGCTGTTCATCAAGAACCCGTCGGCTTACGAGGCGTGGAGACGCGGGGTGTACGTCCCGCGCTCAACCCCAGCACTGGCGTTCGGCTCCTACTTCCACGCTCTTCTTTTTGAGCCCGACACGGTCAAGGATAGGTTCGCTATCGAGCCAGAGGACGAAGACCCAAAGCGGGCCGGGAAGTGCATCCGACGAAGCACGAACGTCTACAAGGCATGGAAGGCCAAGGAGGTCAGGAGCGGTAAGACCGTCGTCGACTTTGAAGACGCCGTGAAGGTGGGACCTATGGTCGACGCGATTGTCGCGACGCCCTCGATCCACCACCTGCTGACTCGCGAGGATGGACGCAACGAGGTCCCGCTGCATTGGCTGATCGAGGGCGACGGACGCCCCATGCGCGCCAAGCTGGACCGTGTGATTCCGGAGACTCGCACCATCGTGGAGCTCAAGACTGACCGGGATCCCGATTTAGACAGCAACTCGCAGCGATGGGCCTTGTACGACCGGGGGCTCCACCGAAAGGCGTTCATCTATCTCGATGCATGCCGGCAAGTGTGGGGCGGTAACTGGACGATGGTGCACATCTTCGTGCGCACGGAGGGGCGACCAATCGTTGTCCCGACGTTCACCGAGGTCGACTCTCCAGCTGTCCAGCTCGGCGAGATTGAGGTGAAGAGGGCAATCGCGCGGCTCGAGGAATGCGAGATCTCGAACGACTTCCGAACCCCGTACGAGCTCGGCGCTGTCGGGTATGCGCCTCGACCTCTGCCGATCCCGGGGCCGAAGCTGTCCGAGCTTGAGTTCGAAGGCGGCGGCGCGGTCGAGCTCGATGTCGACGGAGAGGAGGTTTCGCTCTGATGGCCGAACCGAATCCAGAACACGTCGACCTCATGTTCCCGAATCGCTACCTGAAGTCGGGCGACCTCAAGGGCAAGGACGTGAAGCTCACAATCTCCAGCGTCGGCAAGGAAACCCTCCAGCGGACCGACGGAGGCAAGGAGCCCGCAATCATCGTCCACTTCGAGGAGATGAAGGGACGCGCCCGGGACGAGGCGAAGGTGCTTGTCCTGAACAAGACCAATGCTCGCAGGATTGCGGAGCTACACGGCAAGCAAACCGCGTCGTGGAGCGGGAAGAAAATCACTGTCTACGCGGCCATGGTGCAGGCGTTCGGCAAGCAAGTCGAGGCGATCAGGGTGCTTACGCCCGAAGTCGAGCAGAAGCGAAAGAGAGAGAAGCGATGAGGTGCAAGCGATGTGTGTGTTGCCGCGCCAAGCCAGCGGCTGGCTTCGAGCTGTGGTGCCAGATCTCCGTTTCGGCGCGGGCTCTCGTGAGACGACTTGGCGGGGTCCCGGCCCTGACTGAGTTCTCTGGCGACATTTCTGGCGCGGCTGCTGAGGCGCTTGAGGAGCAACTCATCGTCGTCGACAGCGACTTCAGAATCCGCCTGAGCGAGCGTGGCCAAGCGCTCCTCGATTGGTGGGAGACGCATGAGCGGTACCGCCGCGAAGGGGTGATGGGAGGGCTGAGCGATGTCTGAGTTCCTGCCCGGATGCGAGCCCAGCGCAGACCACGACCGTCTGCGGAAGTTTGAGGCCGACTTTACACCTCCGGAAGTGGCGAGGTTGTGCCTCGAGTGTGCCTTCGAAGAGGTTTGGAGGGAACCCTTCTTCGGCACGGCGCGGGTCCTAGACCTCGGCGCAGGCGCAGGCGTGTGGTCGCAACAAGTCCGACGCACCTGCCCGATCCGGGCGAAGATTACGGGGATCGAGATTCGTGAAGAGGAGCGCTCGCACCTTGAGCGAAACTGCGACAACGTTCTGATAGCCGACTTTCTCGACCCGACGTTCGAAATCAGGCCAACTTTCGACTTGGTCGTTGGCAACCCGCCGTTCTCTCTGTTTCGAGAGTTCGTAGAACGCTCCCTTGCGGTGGCTGCTCAGGTGTGGCTTTTCGCGCCCTACGACGCATGCACCAGAGGGGCTGACGCAGCTGCGTGGCTGGCTGATCAGTCCCGCCACCTCGAAAAACAGCTGATAATCCCTGGCGCACTGAAGTTTCGGAACGGGGAAAACCCGAAGACGAAGAAGCCGTACACCACGGATTTTCGAACGTACGCGCTTTGGTGCTTTTCCGCGTTCAAGGACGAGGAGGGGTGGCAGTGCGACATCCTGGAGATGCTTCCGAGTCAGGACCGCAAGTGGGTAGTCCGCCCGGGCACGGAGGGGGCGCCATGAAGCTCGACGACCAACACGAGTTCAACGAGAGCGTCCTGCGGCTCTCCCTGTACCTCCTCGCCGGAATCCTCGCCGGCACCATTGTCACCATCCTCATTGCGTCAAGGTGCGGGTGATGCGATGTGGCGGCATCGAGGCTACCGGTTCCGCCGTTGCCCGATAAAGGGCGACTACATGCTCGAGTGGGAAGACGACGTCCGGCGCTTCCCCGAGACACATGGACGCGCCGGCGTTCGCGGCTGGATTGACCGCCAGCTGCAAGCGCGAGACGCGAGCCGTTACCACGGATTCTCGGACCCGGCGAAGGAAGCCGACACCTTCGCACGACTGCGAGCTGCCACGGATGCTGCCCGCCCCTCTCACCACCGCGAGCCTCGGCAACTCGCAATCCTCGAGGTCATTGCGTGCAAGGAAATAGCGACAGTTCTCCGGGTCCCGACGCGCCGACGAATGAGGCGCCCGACAGTCGAATGCCTCTCATTCGACGCAGTGAGCACACATTCCGCGTAAAGTCGTCCCGCTGCAAATACTGCGGTGCTCTGATTTGGTGGGCGAAAACAGAGAGCGGGAAGGCGACGCCGATGGACCCCGAAGCCCTCAGCGACGCGGACTGGGTCATCGGCGACTACGACGACGAGACCCGCGCCCCCGTCATCCGCCAATACGAGCCACTGCTCGACCGACCTCGGCCCGGCAAGTCGTCGCGGCCTCGATACCAACCCCATTGGGCCTCGTGCCCACACGCCGACGAACACCGAAAGGCAAAGAAATGAGCGAACCGAAGAAGAAGACCGCCAAGAAACGAAGCAAGCGCGCACCTGCCAAGCAGGGGGCAATCCCGGGGACAAAGCCGAATGTAGACAAGCGCATCAGCGAACTCGCAGAGGAATACCTAGACGCTCGAGAACAATGGGCGGCTTATGGCAAAGATGCCGCGGTGGCCAAGGAGAAGGTGATCAAAGAATGTGCAGACAAAGGCATCGACTCATACAACGACGGAGACGTAGAAATCGTTATGAAGCCGCAGCCGGAGCCAGTCCCAAAAATCCAGGTCAGCCGCATCCAAAG
>CAKZKU010000104.1 GCA_937124545.1 uncultured Microbacteriaceae bacterium
CAACCCTGAGGAGGCTGGAGCCTTAGATCTTGCGGTCGCAACGGCACGCAAACACCAAGCTGCGATGATTCTTGCCCATGACCCTGATGCTGATCGCCTCGCCGTTGCGCTACCGCTCGGTGATGATTATGTGACTCTTACGGGCAACCAGGTGGGGGCGATTCTGGGGTGGCACTGTGCCTCGCAAGCAAAAGCGTCAGGACGAACCGGTACGTTGGCAAATTCTTTGGTGAGCTCCCCGGTGTTGGGCAAAATTGCCCGACACTTCGGTCTCGCTCACTACGAAACTCTGACCGGGTTTAAATACGTTTCTCGCGTTCCCAATCTGATTTTTGGGTTCGAAGAAGCCCTCGGGTACCTTGTCACTCCTGATGTGGTCCGCGACAAAGACGGCATTTCAGCCGGGTTGATGATGCTCGACATCGTCCATGGGCTTGCGGCCGAAGGCACAACTCTGTGGGATTATCTTAAGACCATCGAAGCGTCGGTGGGTGGTTTTGCCTCGAGTCAAATCACCATCTCGCTCGCTGTGGCAGCCGAGGGTGATTCCATTCCCACGAAGCTGCGTGACAATCCTCCCTCCACCATCGGGGCTCGCGCCGTTTCCGTGGGTGATGACTTTCTAGACGGTGTCGGGGGGTTCCCACCAGAGGACATCCTGCGTTACTACCTTGACGACGAGTCTCGGGTGATAATTCGCCCCAGTGGGACCGAGCCAAAACTCAAGGTCTACCTCGACACGGAAGCCGTCAGCTCCGTCGAAGCCTCCGCGAGCCTCGAGGCTCTTGAGAAAGACATGCGAGGGCTGATTGCCAACCTCTAAGAGGTGTATCCGCTCACTGGCTTACCAACAAGGTCTTCTCCCTCCTAAAAATCCAGCCTTAGTCAGACTCATAGCCTGGTTTGAGTCGGGCCATAGTCGATCCATCTGCTTGTTCGATGCCCCGTCGGCGAAAAACCTCCACAATCGTGACACCGAGAATTGTGATGTCAAGCAAAAAACTTTGCTTTTCAAGGTATTCGGCGTCAAGGTCTAGTCTCTCCTTCCACGGGAGAAGGTTGCGACCAGCTACCTGCGCTAACCCGGTCAGGCCTGGCCGAACGGCATGTCTCTGAGAGTGGCGCTGGGAGTAAATGCCCAGATACGCCACGAGAAGCGGGCGAGGGCCCACAAAGCTCATGTCGCCGCAAGCAATATTCCACAAGCTTGGCAGTTCATCGATACTTGTGCGCCGCAACATTTTCCCAAGTTTTGTTACCCGAGCGGATTCATCTCCATCATCCGCCACTGGAGCTGCAGACATTGTGCGAAATTTCACCATGAGGAAAGGCTTTTCGTCCAGCCCGGGGCGAACTTGCCGAAAAAAAACTGGTCGCCCATCAACCAAAAGCACTAACAGCGCCACCAACACCAACAGAGGGGCGAGGAGGAGGAGGACCACGAGGGACCCAACCGCATCAAGAATTCGCTTAAGTGTCGGATACACGGCGGACCTCTAAGTGGATCTCAAAAACGTCGAAATCTCCCGCAACACCCGGTCCATGTCTGGGTCGGACATGGAAGACCCGCTGGGGAGCGCTAAGCCCGAGTGGAAAAGACGTTCCGCCACATCCCCGCCAACAAAGCGCGCGTTACGGTAAAGAGGTTGAAGATGCATTGGCTTCCACAAAGGTCGGGTCTCGATATTTCGGCCCTCAAGATACTGCTGGAGCGCCAATGGTGACCATCCCGATACAGACTCATCGACAAGAATCGAACTCAGCCAGCAGTTATCCTCATCTAGGTTGCCGGGGAGCAGTGAAACACCGGGCACATCGGCAAAGTAGGTCTGGTACTGCCTTCTCCTGGTCCTTCGACGGGCAATCATCTCTGGTAACCGGCTTAGCTGTGCCCGGCCCAATGCTGCGCAGACACTGCTCATTCTGTAGTTGTAGCCAAGTTCACGATGTTCGTAGTGAACTACCGGTTCTCTCGCCTGGGTGGCCAAATACCTCACATATCGTGCCTTCTCAGCGTTTGAGGTGAGAAGCATTCCGCCACCCGAAGTGGTCATGATCTTGTTGCCGTTGAACGAGAGAACAGCCACGTCACCCAAGGTTCCTGCCATCCTCCCATCGCGCGAGGCGCCCAACGACTCCGCCGCATCAGCAAGCACAGGCACTCCGTACTTCTCGGAGATGGGAAGGACCGCCGAGTAGTTCGCTACACGTCCGTATACGTCGACCGGAACAATCGCTCCGACTCTAGTGCCGGATTGCTGTTCGGTTTCAACCGCGTCTCTAACTAACGCAGGGTCAAAAGATCCGTCGTCTAGAGAATCAACAAAAACGGGATTGGCACCAACATAGGAAATTGCATTTGCTGTTGCGACAAAGGTCATGGTGGAGGTGATGACGGAATCGCCCGGCTGCACCCCCAGCGCCTTGAGACCTAAATGCAAGGCAGCTGTTCCAGAACTCAGTGCTACCGCGTGACTTGCTCCCACAAAGGCAGCCATCTCAACCTCAAACGCGTCAACCTCGGGGCCCAAAGGAGCAACCCATCCTGACTTCACAGCGCGAACGACGGCCTCCTCTTCGGCCGGCCCGACGTCAGGGGGAGAGAGATAGATTCTGGTGTCTAAGGCCACGGCGAAGCCAACACTTTCGTCGGGTTCGAGGGTGTGGCCTTCAACCTGAGAATCTTAGGGTGCTCGGAAGGCATAGGGGTCTCGCTATCAGAGAGCAGATCTTCGTGGAGTTTTTCACCTGGGCGAAGGCCGACATATTCGATAGCCACATTCTTGCCTGAGAGCTCGATCATCCGCTTGGCTATGTGATCGATGCTGACAGGCTGGCCCATATCCAGAACCATGACATCACCTTCTTCACCCTGAGCTGCTGCCTGGAGGACAAGTTGGCAGGCTTCAGGGATCGACATGAAATATCGAGTGGCTGCTTTGTCAGTAATGGTCACAGGCCCACCTGCAGAAATCTGCTCCGCAATAACGGGAATAAGTGAGCCCCTCGACCCCAGCACATTCCCGAAACGCACAGAAACGTAGGGCTGTCTAGAAGATGCTCCGAACCACGCTGTCAGCGATTCGCCTAGTTTCTTTGACTTCCCAAGGGCGTTTGGGGGGTTTGCCGCTTTAT
>CAKZKU010000105.1 GCA_937124545.1 uncultured Microbacteriaceae bacterium
TACATCCCACGACTGAATATCAAGGATAAGTTCAGTCCACGTCAAATTGTAGGGATTAAAAATGGCTTTGTAACGAAAAACACTGCGGATGCTGATCATTTAATGGTGATTTCAACGGCCCCAATCGTCCTAGGAAATGAGCCATTGCAAGAAAAGATCTATCGATTTGAGAAAGTGGCCTTCTTGGGACAGGTACCGGTGGACATCCTCGGACCCGTCGAATCTGGGGATTATATTTTGCCATCCGGCGATAACGATGGATTTGGCATTGCAGTGAATCCAAATGAGATTGAGTTCGATCAAGTAGAGCAAATCGTAGGATTGGCTTGGGAGTCAGGTAATGACCCTTACTTCAATACGGTTAACGTTGCGGTTGGCCTCGATCAAGGAAGTTCAGCACGAAAGATTGTTGCCCTTCGCGATCAATTGGGACGCATGCAGACTGAGATGGTTGAGTTGACCGCAATGGTAATGACTGGCCAGTCTGGACTTCAAGAACCGGAGGTTCCCAAGTCAAATTGGCGCCTTTTCAAGAAAAGAAGCGAGAGGAATCCACAGCAATTGGTGAAGGATGTCGAAATGCCTCCCGCTTCTTCTGGTGCGGTTCAGTTAGTGGAAACAGCCTCGATGTTGGAGAGTATGACCGAATCGGATATTGTTGCAGCTGTGCAAGATGCTCGAAACGGAAAGGTCCCTCAACAATGGGTGGAACATCTCAATGGCAAAGAATTGAATGCCATTGTTGAAACCGTCGTAAATCATCACGTCGAGCAGGCAGAACAAGCCGCTCAAGAACAGGCGAATACCATCAAGGATGAAGCGTTCCAAGGTTTTGCTCATCAACTGGAAACACTCTCTCACAACGCAGAGTCACTGGAAGGAATCCAAGCGGACATGTCGGCCATGTTGACGCAATTGGGGGTAGATGAACAAGGAATGAAATTGCTCTACAACCAGTTCATGGGCAATGTTATTTCGAAAGAGCTTTCTCAAGCACATTTGACCCAGATACTTCGCTCGGATTTAGCAAAAGAGCTTTGGGACACGCCCGCCCTTGCGAAAATTAAGCCAGGCACCCAAGCGGAGAAACGCTTCATTTCTCAAGTTCAATATCAAATGTTTGAGATTTTGGATGGAGAATTCCCAGAATTGACAGAGCACATGCCAGAGGTTCAAGCTCGGTTAAACGATGACTCGTCAAAGCCAAGTTTTTCGCTTCAAGACCTCGCGAAGCAGTCAACTCCGAGTAAGCCGCAATCAGGTGAATCGCGTTCTGGCTCAAAAAAGTAATCCACCCATTCAATTCTAATTGAAATGACCATTTTCAAGCTAAAAACAATTGGGTTGGTGTTGATTGCCTTCATAATCAGCCAATCATCATTGCTCGCCGCAGGAACACTCGGTCTGGAGGATGAGCTAGCCCCTTGCACAGACCCTACGGCATGTAACTATACTGTTGAAGGCGAATGTGAGTACACGAGTTGTGCAGGTTGCATGTCAGAGTTGGCT
>CAKZKU010000106.1 GCA_937124545.1 uncultured Microbacteriaceae bacterium
TATATCCGTCTTCAATCCGATAATATGTTGCCATTAGTGACTCGCGGTTGAACAAAAACATGCACGGGAGTTGCGGAGCTACCGTGTCTTTAATGGGGCATCGTTCGCCGCAACCCCGTGATGTTCGGCGTTCTACGGACGACGCACGACGCGAATCACGTTACCGCAACCGCATTGAACAAACTTGGTTTGCACCATCGTTGTCGTCTTAATGAACTGTGAAATATGTTCGCACTCGCACTGTTCGCACTTGTGCATTATCAAATCGTATCCTGGCTCAATCTCTGCTAGCTCTTTGGCTGTTTGCTTTAGAGATGCCAACAATCGCCCCATGCTGAATGGAGACTTTTGCGGACCAATCGCCGTAGAACAACGCGATGAACCCAAGTTCTCGGTCGCGTCTTTTTGTGAATCCATGTTTTCTCCTCGAACTGGGTTATCGCTGGCGTTATCTGGACATAGCGTTGACTGCTTCGGCCATCGCTATCACAAACTCATCGCCGAACTGCTGGCGTAGCTTCTCGACCGCCTTGGCTGGTTCGCGCGGGACGTACACTTGCCGGTTCTCTCTAATGCCAGCCTTGACCAATGCCGCGTTTGGCGACATTTCGCCCGACATCACTTTGGCGACAACTTCCGGCTCACACTCACGCTTAACGCGGTCGATGCTGTAGGCTCGGCTGTTGCCTGCGTCCACGTCTTTATTCCTTACATTGTTAGGAATATCCTGATCTACCTTTGCTCGTTTTCCTGGACGCTCTACCATCGCTTCCCGAAACATTGCCAAGCATTCTGGATCGTCCTTGATGACGGCTTCGACCTTCTTGGGATCTTCGCCCCAACCACGCACCGGACGCTCGGTTATCAGCTCGCGAAGGCTCGCTAGTTCAATGACTCGACCCTTTGGCCTGCCATCCTCTGTCACCAGTTCGCGCCGCTCCCACGCGCGATAGCGAATGATCTTTTTGAGTAAGCCTGGAAAGTTCGACAACCCAAAGCCTGTAGACCGATAAGAGTCGTAGGCTGTCCTACAAATCTGCCCGCGTTCAATCTCGTTCAACTCGCTCATCGCTTGTTGCACTCCCGAATCAACTGGTCAAGTTTCATTTGCAGTTCCGGTTCGGTCATGTCCTTTTGCGGCTTGCCAAACTGCTGGACAAACTTGGCGTTGATCTCTTTAACGTCCATGTCGATCAACTTCGACAATCGGAACGCGGCCTTGTTGCACTTGCGCCGCAACATGTCCATGCGATCTTCTTTGCATGGTTCGGCTTTGTACTCTGGCTCGACTGCCTTGGCGACCGCTCGGCCTTGCGTCATTTGCATGACTTGCAAAACCTTCTGCATGGACAACGCGACCGTTTCGGCGACCCTTTGAATCTCTTGGTATTCCGCCATTGAAACACGCTCGCCACCGATAAACGCAACGTCGGTCCCGTCGTGGCTTGTGGAATACGAATCAAACTGCAATTCTCCTTGCTGTCGCTCGTCCAGTTCTCGCGACTCTTTGTCGCTCTGCTCTCGCAACGCTTGCACCTGTGCGTTCTCGATGTTTCTTGCACATCGAATCAAACGAGGATCGGCAGGAAGGTAAACGTATGCCTCGAAATCTTCCATGTTCCGCACTCGCGAAACACGACCGACCAACTGACGGAAAAACAACTCAGACGTTGTGTTCGTCAAATAGCACAACACCTGCAACCGTTTAATGTCGGTCCCTTCGCTGACCTTCCGAACCGCAACCAACCACTCTTTTTTGCTTTTGCGGAACTCTCGAACGCTGTCGTTTTCAACGTCCGAATCGCTAACAATTACACTCGGTTCGCAACCGGTCACATCCTTGATTAACTTGGCGACCTTAACCGCATGGTACTGGTCGATGCACGCTGCTAAGGCGGCTGCATCTGGTATCGACTTACGAACCTCGGTTAGCTTACGATGCGCCGATAAGATTTGCTCTCGCACATAGTCACCCTCTGGGTCAAGGATCTTTTTCAATCGCTGCCGTGCGTCATCGTCGCTAATGTCTTGCGACAATGTTTCCGTTTTGCCGGTGCAATCGTTTTTGATGCTCCCCTTAGCGTGATCGAACACTAGATACCGAACAACATCATCCGTAAGAGCGTCTGGGTAATCGTATCGATAATCACCAACTGCATAGCCTTGTCCGTCGTACTTCACGAACGGGATGGCTCGGCCATCCGACTTCCACGGCGTTCCCGACATCAGCAATCGTTCTTTTGCCAACTCAAACGCATTGACGATTCCATTGCCGAAATGTGCCTCATCGCCGCAATGGTGAATCTCGTCAAACACAACCATCGTCGGTGCAACCGAACACAACTTGCGAAACAGCAGCGGTTGATTTGCGACTAAATGGTACGTCGCAACGCCGCCCTGGAATCCGTGCTTGAAGTTTGTTCCAAACTCTTTCGTTTGCAACGAAATACCAAACTTGGCGGCTTCGTCTTTCCATTGCTCTCGGAGGTTGTCCGTAGGCACCACGAAAATGACGCGACGGTCTGACCCTGCGGCCATCCATCGACGGCAGACCTCTAATGCGGCCATCGTCTTTCCGCCGCCGGGGATGGCGATCAACATAAATGGCTGATGTGGCTCGCGGTCTTCCCACTCTCGCAGAAACTCTGACTGCCACTTTCTCGGCTTAAACTGAAACGAGGCTTTCTTCTTGTTTGCTGTCGCATCTAACATTTGGCAATTCTCTACTTTCGTTTCGCCACCGAGCGAATAAGGGTTAATGTGATCGGCGTCACCAGAACTGCCTTGAACCAGTTCGACGGCCTGCTTTTGCTTGTTGGAAAATCGTCTCATGGTTCAGATGCCAGATAACAATGGGTTGCAATGGAGTCGCCGGTCATCCGCTTTGGCAATGGAAAGTTCAATGGCGGCGACCCATTGAACCCAAACGTTCTCTTGGCTAGACAACACGCTCACGCAATATTTCCTCTGCCAATTCAGCGGCGGAATCTGGTGCTAGGTGACTTCCGTGGTAGCAATTACCAACCCTCAGCCAATACCGCCCACTGGAGTCGCCTATTTGAATTCCCATCGTGAGCCCATCAGGCAGTTGCTTAGACCAAGACCCAAAAGATAACCCGCTAATGTCCCCCGCCTGCATCCAGCCTTCCACGGTGTATTTACCATAATCCCAAAACTGCTTTTTATTTTCATCGCCAAGAGAACCATGCGATGAACCGCAGTTCGTTTGACTTTCCGAATTACTCATAATCTTTCCCTCTCGCGGTTATCGCTGCCGTTCATTTGATTAAATGCGGGCACTTCCCCCGCTCGTCGCGTTCTGCTTGGCGAATCCGCCGCTAATACGTGTGCCGGTGCCACGGCTGCCTTTTGGCCATCGGGGTCCGAGCAGCAAACCACCTCGATGCGGTCCTACTCTTATCGCGGGTAGCCTTCGCGGCCTAGCTTTTTTTGACATCATGGCGTTAGTCGTTCCGCACACAGATTCGTGACCATCCGTCGCGTGGGCGAACCCGCGAATAGAATCTGTGATGTTGGAGTGGATCGGGTGGGAATCGAACCCACACGAGCAACCTTGACGTGCCCACCAGCTAACCGGAGTCGAACCGGAACGGGCTGCTCTCTTCGTTACCGCTTTTACCGTTTGCGGAAACCGACCCAAAAACAAATGAACAATCGAATGCACGCAAGTTCCCGGTCTTGCGATGGGTGCTAATTAGTCACGCTCGGGAACTGCGTGATTCGTAGCGTTCATCCGACGATGACGTTGACTTCCATTTTTCGTCGGTGCATTTCCTCCAATACCAACCGGCACACTGCTCGGCGGCATGCCTCCTTCGCGTCTCGGCCTGGCTCTCCACCGCTGGCCGATTGACCGATGTGCCGTCCATCTTCGTTTTCAACAACCTTGATCGTCAGGTCTTGCACCGGCTTGCGATAGCATCCAGCCACTTCCTCAATCAATTCACGGTCTGCGTCTGGCTCTAGCCGGAAAACCTCGTCGATGATCCGTTGCGTGTTGTCCTGGATTACGTCCACGACTTGCTTGATCTTTTCCCACACTTCATCCCGGTCATTGCCGGAATTATATCCGTCTTCAATCCGATAATATGTTGCCATTAGTGACTCGCGGTTGAACAAAAACATGCACGGGAGTTGCGGAACTACCGTGTTTTGAATGGGGCATCGTTCGCCGCAACCCCGTGATGTTCGGCGTTAGCCTGACTTAGCTTTCCATTCTCGGAACGCTTTTGACCGCTTCACAACCGTTTCTAGCGTCTCCGCTGCGTTCTCGCATTGGCGCAGGTATTCGACCACTTGCGGGTCTAGCTTGGTTCCATACGGCACCTTGGCGGTGCCCGCCGGGGCAGGCTTTCGCCCTGCCCCCTTCCGTTTGCCGCCTCGTGTCATGACAACCCCACTGCTGCCAGGCGGTCTAAGTAACGCTGACCGTTCGTTGTCATGCGTCCGATGTACTCCTTGACTTCAGCGTGCGAATACTTGGTGAGCAATTCGCGACACTTGCTGACAAATTCCGCTTCCTTGACAACCGCTTTGGTGTTTGATGCTTTTTTGGCACCGTGAACAAGCTTGCCAGCACAATCGCTTCCGACATACATCAGCTCGCCATTCTCATCGGCTAGCACTACGTTGCGTTCTAGTCGGTTGTTTCCACAGCACTCACAAGCTCGCTCAGCACTGATAATTCCCTTGATCTTGTATTCCATTGTGTTGGCTCCGTTTGTGGATTGTGTTGTTGTCATGCCCTAATTATACCATCGGTTTGATTGTCGTCAATACTTAAATCAAACATTCCACAAACTTGTTTTGGCCCGAAGCAGGCTAACAATGGCATGAACACGAAGTCCTCGATCTGGTGTTTTCTCGATGGTGGCTTAACCGCTCGGACTCGGTTATGCCTGACGTTAAACTTTCACCCCAACGACGCTCGTACCAAACGCTTTTTTACCGACTCGGGGGCGCGGTTTGTTACCCGTAAC
>CAKZKU010000107.1 GCA_937124545.1 uncultured Microbacteriaceae bacterium
AGTGGCAGCAAGGGTAGCTACTTTTGTGCGTTTTAGTTTCATAAAGAAAGTGTTGTTATTCATATTTAGTCGAACGTTTGAGCTGTCTCGGCGGCTGAGTTGATCTCCACACACCTGACGGACTTGCGCAAACTCTACGACGCCGAAGCCGTCGAGACCAGCGACTTGTTCGGCAAGTTAGTCTAGCCGTTTTGATTCTCTTCCAAAGATTTTCCTGATCAACCAACTCAAAACAAAAGCATTCCCTACGACCAAAATGTAATAGACCCCTATCATCAAGGGGGACCGTGGCTGTCCGTAAAAAAATGTCAAAAGGGCCAGGGGAAAGGTCAATACCCATTCAACCAACTGAGCTATTGAGGGAACCATAATGCCTCGTCCAAAAACCCGAGACTCTATCAAAACGTGCACCACTAGAAAAGTGATGATGAGTACTATTGGTAGTCTCAGAGAGTGACGCAGCATGGTTCAATTTTAAAGCCGAACGTCCGAGTCATCCTACGCCTGACCGAGGGCGCGCTCCGACTTCTGGGTTGGTGGTTGAATGGGCATGGCGGATTGGACTCTCAGCGGGTCAGGCGTTAGGATCGACGTCTTGTTCGGCATTATTCGTCCCAGCTGCTTGTATCGTGCTTGAGCCAATATCCATACTTCTTCGACGCCTTCCCCGAAGTCCCGCCACCTGCGAGGAAGGGCCCTGTGGCCTCGCGATGACTCCAGTCGAAGGCGTCATCGCCTGTCTTCTTAAGACTGATCTCGACGATAATCCCGTAGTCGTTGGTCTTGGTATCTCGATAGCTGGTCTTCGCTGCTTCGTCCTCTTGTGCTTTCCGATCAATCTCCTCAGCTCGAGAGCGAGGTCGCACATTGGGCCAAATTCGTCGAAAATACTTCAAGATTTCATCGTTCGGATCTTTCCCGTTGAGCGAAAGAAACCGAACCCCGTCATCCTCTTCCGTCGTTCGGCGGAATAACTCATCCAGAAGTTCTTCCGGAAAGTCCGCAACCATGCGATCCTCCTTGTCGGGCTTGCGGAGAATCTCGCACAATTCAAACTGACCATCTTCAAAGGCGTAGTCAATGGGGCGATCCCCATACTTGCCACGAGATTCCAAGTTCGCACCGCTCTCTACCAACACCTTCGCAGCGCGAGGTTGGTTCTGCACCGCAGAATAGTGAAGCGGCGTCCACCTCGTCTCCAAATCCAGAGGCTCGTCGATCATTAGACCAGCCTGCAGAAGAGATTCCAAAAGCTTCGTATTGCCTTTTGCAATCGCCCATTCGGCCGCCTCACAAAGCACCACGTGCTCGTATGGGCGATCATCCTCGGGTTCCGGTTCCTCAGTTGCCACACTCTCCTTCACTGGGCGTTTGTGGACGACGCCAAAGCCATTTCCCTTTTCGTTAACAAACAGTTCCACATGGAGAATCGTGTTTGGATCGTCGATGCCAGGATGCAGGTTGGAGAATCTCCGGTCAACGCTCGTGCTAAAGTAGTCGACTCCGGATGCATTAACGACGACTCCTCCAATACGCTTGAATGGGCCATTGGCATCTCCAAACTCCGTAACGTAGGTCTCCGGGGGGTAGGCATTAACCTTTCGGGCAGTCGCTGCTGACAGCGGGAACTCAAGCTTCTCCTCAGCTTGCAGCGAGGCACAGATCAGGATCGCCACTAGAGCTATGTAGGTCAGGATCTTCATTTTCTTAGCCGAACAGTGTTTATTCGTAGCCCTTTTGAGAGCGATATCTGCTC
>CAKZKU010000108.1 GCA_937124545.1 uncultured Microbacteriaceae bacterium
TCACGGCCTGGGGGACGACGCAGCAGCAAAGAAACCGCACGGTAGGCCTCTGCCTGCTTGGAGAGGTCATCAAAAATGATCAGAACGTGCTTGGAGTCATACATCCAGTGCTGCCCGATTGCAGAGCCGGTGTAGGGCGCCAAGTACTTGAAACCTGCCGGGTCAGAGGCGGGCGCGGCAACGATGGTCGTGTAGTCCATAGCCCCGGCTGCCTCGAGCGCACCCTTGACTCCGGCAATCGTCGAGCCTTTTTGGCCGATAGCCACGTAGATGCAGCGAACCTGCTGGTCCGGGTCACCGGTTTCCCAGTTGGCTTTCTGGTTGATGATGGTGTCAATCGCAATGGCGGTTTTACCGGTCTGGCGGTCGCCAATAATCAGCTGACGTTGTCCGCGACCCACGGGGATCATTGCGTCGATGGCCTTGATGCCCGTCTGCAAAGGCTCGTGAACACTGCGGCGTGCCATAACTCCTGGAGCCTGGAGCTCCAGCGCACGACGCTCCTTCGTCTTGATGGCACCCAAACCATCAATAGGGTTCCCGAGAGGGTCCACCACACGACCGAGGAATCCCTCGCCCACCGGAACAGAAAGCACCTCGCCGGTCCGGGTCACCTCTTGGCCTGCTTCGATGCCACTGAATTCACCGAGGACAACCACACCGATCTCGTTCTCGTCCAGGTTTTGGGCCAGACCCAATGTGCCATCAGCAAACTTCACCAACTCGTTGGCCATACATCCCGGCAGCCCCTCGACGTGGGCGATACCGTCCGCTGCATCCACCACGTGGCCCACCTCGGTGGTTGTGGCGGAACCCGGGTCATACGAACTCGCGAACTCGTTAAGAGCGTCGCGGATTTCCTCCGGGTTGATCGTAATTTCTGCCATGGTTCTTCCTTTTGTTGGGTGTTCGGTTCGGTCAGTCGCTCGGCTTTAGCCGGCCAACTTCCCTCTCAAATCTTGTAAACGGTGGGCGATGCTGCCATCGATAATTGTGTCTCCGACCCGGATCCTGGCGCCTCCCACAACATCGGGGTTCACCCGCTGCGCAATGTAGTGCGGTCGGCCGAAGCGAGTGACGAGTAGGGCTTCGATGCTGGATTTCTGCGAGGCATTGAGCGGCCGGGCCACATCCACAACGGCAAGACCTTTCCCTGATTGGTCGGCTACCGTTTCGGCTGCGTGATCCAGCATCGCTCCAATTCGACGACCGCGGGGGTCAGTCACCAAGTGGGCGACAATCGCCAGAGTCTGCTCGCAGACGCGACCCGCCACCAAACTCTTGACCAACTGCGCACGGGCGGCAGGCGCAGCGCGCTTTGACCCCAGCCCCAGCTCGATGTCAGGGTTACCGTGAATCATGCTCGACACAGCGAGGAGCTCGCCGATGACGTCACTGGACGCTCCTGCGGTCGAGGCTGCCGAGCGAATTCCCATGTCCTCGAGGGCCATCTGAAGGTCCTCAGAGCGCGACCAGCGCAAGGCCACCGTGTCGGCGATCACACCCTTCACGTCGGTGGACAACGACGAGAAGGCGCGATCGGCCAAGCGACGTCGCAGAGCGATATCGATCGAGGAATCAGTCAGCTGAGAACGCAGCGGTGGAGAGCTCGACAAACCCACGGCAGCAGCGAAAAGGCCCTCGGCCAGGTCCATGGCGTTCCCGCCGGTCCCCGAAACGAAGTCTTTCGTTGCCACCAGTGATTGGTTTGTTTGAGCGCCCATAGCTACTTCTTAGCCTTCTTTGCTGGAGCCTTCTTGGCGGGTGCCTTCGCTTTCGGCGCAGCCTTGGCTTTGGCGGCCGGCTCTTTCTCCAGATCCGACAACAGCTTGTCCACGACCGATGCCGCCTGGGCGTCCTCGGTGAGTCGCTCCTGCACGACTGCGGAAGCGAGGTCCAGCGCGAGAGCGCCTACCTCTTTACGCAGTGAAAGCACAGCCTGCTGGCGCTCGGCCTCAATCTGGGCTTTGGCCGTCGCAGCAATGCGGTTGGCCTCTCCCTGAGCGTTCTCTTTGATCTCCGCCAGAATCTGGGCACCCTCTGTACGAGCGTTTTCCCTGATGTCGGCGGCTTCCGATCGAGCATCGGCCAGCAACTTGGTGTACTTCTCCAGGGCCTCTTTTGCCTCGTTTTGCGCGGACTCCGCCTCGGCGATGCCCCCCTCGATGGCGTCAGAGCGTTCATCCAGAGTCTTCTGGAGCCTGGGGAGAACCACACGCCAGAAAAGCAGCAACACCAAAGCGAACGGAATGATCGACCAGACAATGTCATAGATCGCGGGGAGCAACGGGTTAGGTGCTTCCCCTTCCGCTGCGAGAAGGAGTGCTTCTTGGATCATGGTGTGGCCTAACCAGTGAAGATGAAGTATGTGGCGATACCGATGAACGCCAGTGCTTCTGTAAAGGCGATACCGATATACATCAGAACAGTCAGACGGCCCTGAAGTTCTGGTTGACGAGCGACAGACTCAATGGTCTTGCCCACAACAATTCCCACGCCAATGGCGGGACCAATTGCTGCGAGGCCGTAACCGACCGTCGCGATGTTTCCGGATAGTTCGGCGATAACCGATGTTGCGTCCACAGGTGTTTCCTTCCATTTGTCAACCCGGTGTTCACCGGGTTGAGGTCTAGTGTTCTTCCGCCAGCGCGAGCTGGAGATAAACGGCGGTCAAGAGAGTAAAGACGTAGGCCTGCAATACCGACACCAACAACTCGAAGAAGGTGAAGGCAATGGAGAAGGCAATGGTTCCAATACCAAAGAATGCCATCGCGGAATCGGAGTACAAAACAAAGAAGTGTGTCGAAGAGAAAAAGAGAACGAGAAGGAAGTGGCCCACCACCATGTTCATCAGCAGACGCAAGGTGAGGGTTACCGGCCGCAACACGAACGTCGACACGAATTCGATCGGTGTGACGATGATGTAGAGCGGCCAGGGGACCCCCGGGGGTAACAGTGAATTCTTCAAGAAGGCACCCGGGTGCTTCCGGAATCCCGCGTAAATGAAAGCCAGGTAGGAGGTCACCGCCAACACGAGTGGCATACCAATCACGCTGGTGCCGGCAATGTTCAGACCCGGAATCACTCCGGTGAGGTTCATGAACAACACCAGGAAGAAGATGGAGGTCAGCAGAGGCAGGAAGCGCTTGCCGTCTTTCTCACCGAGGAGATCCTCGGCGATGTTGACCCGAACCAGGTTGAGGGCCATCTCCACAACACCCTGGAAGCGCCCCGGAACAACCTGCATTTTCCGCGTTCCTAACCAGAAAACGAGGAACAGCGCTGCCACCGCGAGAAGTCGAATCAAAACGATTCGGTTCATCTCAAAGATGGTGCCTTCAAAGAGCACGGCTGGAGGGAAGAACTCTTCAATCGTGGGGGGAGAGAATCCACCCGCGTCACTGGCCGGAAACTGGATCAGTATCTCGGTGGCTTCAGCTAACAGCTCGATCTCCAGTTTCGGGGCACGCAATTGTGCGGCGAATGACGTCGTTCAAGAACAGTACCAAACCCATCCTGGATGCGACTAATCCAGCTCTCACCCGCTACTTGAGGTGAATTTCTTGCGCGCGAGCGTGGTGAAAAGCGCTGCAGCATTTAAGGCTCCTTGCCGCACGATGGCAAGCTTTCCCCCGGGGTGCTCGAGCGCCGTGGCATCGACAACTGTGGAATCAACGACACCGGGCTTTTGGTCGCCCGGACCCAGAACGAGGGCAACCTCGTCGGCAAAACGGCGAGCGAGGGCAGCCGGAGCCACCAGGGCCTTTTGCTTGCCAAAGCGGGCAGCCGATTGAGCGAGAGGTCCGGTTTCGGTCACCAGCTCCAATGCCACCGGATGTCCAGGCATCCGCACAGCCACCGTTCCTTCGGTGTCCCCGAGATCCCACGAAAGCGAATCCCCAGAGGGAACCACCAGGGTGAGAGGTCCCGGCCAATGCGCGAGTGAAAGTGCCTGGACTTCTGGCGTGACATCAGCCGCCACAGCGTGAAGGGCCTCAGGGCCAGAGACCAACACCCCCACCGGTGCGCGCTCTGGCATCTGCCGTGCCCGTCGTAGGCGATCGACAGCCCGCGGGTTAAACGCATCGGCCACCAACGCATAACCGGTATCGGTGGGCACACATACCAATTGACCCCGGGCCACTGCCGAACGCGCGTGCCGCAGGCCTGTAACCACCTCGGTCGGGGTTCGCATCGGATAAACCACAGCACTCATAGCGGAAAGTCCGTGCGCTTTTGGTCAGGTGACATCGGGATCAAACGGAGCAGATGAACCGGGGTTTCGGCGGCTGCGTTGTTGACTCGCAGACTCGGCCACAACCCCCGGGGTGGCTGCGTCCTGCAGAGCAGCGGCCGCCTCGGGCTCTACCGCGCTTTCGGTCAGGGCTTCTCGAATGATGCGACGCGGGTCATATTGTCGCGGGTCAAGCTTTTTCCAATCCACATCGTCGTAGTCAGGTCCCAACTCGTCCCGCATCCGACCTTTAGCGCCCGATGCCATCTCTCGAAGCCTGCGAATGAGGCGAGCTAGCTGTGCTGAATAGGCGGGGAGGCGATCGGGGCCAATCAAAAACAGCGCGATGATGCCAATCAGGAAGAGCTTTTCCATGGAGAGGCCGAAGGTCACGCCACGATTCTAACCAGCTGGGCCAGGCCTCCCCCGAGAGTTACTTATTCGCGCTATCCCCGGGTAGGTCCACATCAGAGACGTAAGGCATCCGAGAGCGTGCCACCACCACGAGGTCTACGACAAGGCCTACCAGGAGCGCAGCAACAATGGTCAGGAACAAGGTGGTGCGCTCCAACCAGGTTTGATCACCCAGCCAAAAGACTGCGGCGAGAAACACCACGAACTTGATCAACCAGGTTCCCAACACGGAGGCAAAAAACCCCGGAGACAAAATGTCCCCTTTGCCCAGCTTGAAACCCCACAGAATGCTGAGCGGTGTAAGGCCAAGAAGTCCAAAGGCTATGCCTGCGCCGACAAGCGCTGCCCACACGCCTTCAATATCGGCCACGAGCGCTCCCCAGATAGCCGCAACAAACGCCACCAGTGATGTCATGACCAACCCGGTGAAGAACGCTTTCTTCACAACTGCGTTGACGTTCACGAGGCCTCCTGGTCAATCTTGAGTGGGTCATGGGATGACCGGTTGTCTGGGGACAGGGTAACAACGGTGGATCCCGCCAACCCGAGAACGATGATCGCGAGCGCCCAGTACCAAGCGACAAAAAGGAACATCAACGTTCCTATGGCCAGCACGGCAGTCCACGAGTAGAGGATGAGCACCGCTTGACGGTGGGTGTGACCCATATCTAGCAAACGGTGGTGGAGGTGGGCGCGATCAGCATCAAAGGGCGACATTCCCCGTCGCAACCGTCGCACGACCGCCAGAGAAAAATCGAGAAGCGGCACAATCAGGACCGCCAACGGAAGGATGACTGGCAAGAAAGCGGGAAGAAGCTGGGTGGGGTTCACTGCGCCGGGATCGATTTGTCCGGTCACGGATACCGCGCTGACCGACATCATCAGGCCTACAAGCAGAGCGCCCGAATCGCCGAGGAAGAGCTTCGCGGGGTTCCAATTCCAGGGCAGGAACCCAACGAGCGCTCCCGCCAGCAAGACGGTCAAAATGGTGGCGAGCCCGAAGTACGGGGCGCCCTGGTCACCCAGCGAAAGAACAAAGGAATAGAGGAAAAACACTCCGTTGGAGATGAGAGCAACACCGACCACGAGGCCATCGAGCCCGTCAATGAAGTTCACGGCGTTCATCACCACGACAATCGCCAGCACGGTAAGAATCAGCGAAAGAGTCGGCGAAAACAGCGTCAGACCGCCGATCGGTAGCGACACTATTTGCACGCCCTGCCAGGCAACCACTCCAGCGGCCAAAAACTGCCCAGACAGCTTGGTGAGCCAATCCAAATCAATGACGTCATCGATCACCCCGAGAGCTAGGACAATCCCGGCAGCAACAAACACCGCGATGATGGCACGAGGGTTTGCAAACACCTCGTCGAAGTAGCCCAGCTGGCTTGCCACAATGACACCCGTGGTCATGCCCGCAAACACGGCAATACCCCCGAGCCGTGGAGTGGGGGTCTGGTGAACGTCGCGGGGTCTTATTTCCGGGTGCCATTGGTAGCGCTCGGCCAACCGAAGCAGGACGTAGGCCACCGCCAGCGCGGTGGCCGCGGCAATACCGGCAACGAGCACGTACCCCATTACTCTGACCACTCCCCCGGCAAGACCTCCCGAATGGAAGACACGGGGACAACTCCTCGTCGGATAACTCGATACGCCCCACCCTCTGCGACGGTGCTCGCATCGATGATGGTCGAGCCAGCGTTGCCTGGGGCATCCGAGTAAGACGCACCTACCCGGCCTGCGTCAAAGTACACCGGGACACTGTCACCAAATTGAGTGATGGCTTCTTGTGCGTTCATGGCAGCAAGTTCACCCGTCAGATTTGCGCTCGAGACCGCGAGGGGACCCGTAGCGCGAAGAATGTCGAGGGCCACCTCGTGGGCTGGCATGCGCAACGCAACCGTGCCCTCGGTCTCCCCCAAATCCCAGGAAACCTCCGGGGCCGCCTGGAGAACAAACGTCACGCCCCCGGGCCAAAACCTCTGAAGCGCTGGAGCAAGGTCCTTGGGAAAATGAGCGACGAGTGCTTCGGCGCTCTCGATCGAAGGAACCAAAACTGGCGGTGGCATTGCGCGTGAGCGGCCCTTCACATCCAGCAACCCCTGGACGGCCGCTGGTTGAAAAGGGTCACAAGCAATGCCGTACACCGTGTCCGTCGGCAGGACGACGCAGTTACCGGACTCGAGGGCGAGCTTGGCGGCCGCGATTCCCGCCTCGCGCTCATCGTGCGACGTTGCGTCGACCCGCAGGGCTCCCATGGCCCGATTCTACCGCGGGTCGGCCAACCCAGCACGGGCCTAGGCTTGAGGAATCATGCTCTTCATCTTTGATATGGACAACGTCCTCTACGACTATCACTGGCGAGTACGTATGGAAGCCCTGACAGCTATCACCGGGCATGATTTCCATGAGCTTCGTCGGCGCTGGTGGCATGACGAAGGCGAGTGGAAAGCAGAAGCTGGACAGCCAGACACCGGCGAGGAGTATCTAGCTCGAGTCAATGACGCTTTTGGCTCGAGCATCACACGCGAGCACTGGCTTTCGCTGCGCAGAGAGGCGATGGCCTTTCGGCCCGGAGTGCTGCCCGCTGTCGAATTCGCGAGCCGCTACGGTCAGGTCACCCTCCTCACAAACAACGGAATGCTGGTGGGTGAACATTTACCCGAAGTCGCTCCAGAACTTGTGCCGGTATTTGGCGAACACATGTTTGCGACCGCGCACTATGCGGCGAGAAAACCAGACCCCGTTGTCTACCAGAGGGTTTTGGAGCGCTATGGGGCAAGTGCCGCCGACACTTTCTTTGTCGATGACACCCCCGACAACCTCCGCGGAGCCACCGAGATTGGCATCACCAGCCAGTGGTTTTCCCCGCATGATTCGGGCGAGACGGTCATCCAAGCAATTACCGAATTTATTGGGCCCAGGGCTTAGGGGCGAAATCCCCTCGTAAATCGCTCTCGGCCAACAAAATCTTCTTCTGTCTCAACTCCGAAAAATCCTGCCCCCTGAAGAAGCTCTCGCAGCGCTGGTCCTTGAAGATTGGAATGTTCGATCGCTAGGTATCCGCCGGGTCGAAGAGTGGCAAGGGCGTAGCCCACAATTTCTCGGACAGTATCGAGTCCGTCTTCTCCTCCAAAAAGAGCCATAGGGGGATCAAAGTGTGCGACTTCGGGTTCGTTTGGCACCTCCGACACCGGCACATACGGTGGGTTTGCAAGAATCATGTCGAACCGCCCGGGGGCTCGATCGAGCTCTTCCACGGGCGCCTGCACAACCTCGACATCCGGTGCTAAATCGTTCACGTTGCGGGTCAGGTAAGGCATCGCCTGGTCCGAGGCTTCCACCGCCACAACGTGGGCGTGGGGAACAGCGCGCGCCAGGGAGAGAGCCACCACGCCGGAGCCGGAGCACAGGTCCGCGATGTGGAGACCGCTGTCCCCTACGGCAATGGATTGGGCGTGCGTAATCGCTGCTTCCACCAAAGCTTGAGTTTCGGGGCGCGGAACAAAAACACCGTTCCCCACCATGACCTCAAAGTCCATGAACGCCGCTGTGCCGGTGATGTGCTGAAGTGGCTCGCGGGCTTCCCTGCGAGAAACCAGGCGCTCCCATTCATCTTGCCGCGAGGAATCAAGCGTTTTACCGGTCTGCGCATCAGCCAGCATTGCTCCTCGGGTCACCCCCAGCAGGTTGGAGAGAAGTATTTCTGCATCCACTCCCGGTGTTGGAACACCGACTCTCTCTAAGCGGTGGGCCGCATCGCGCAGCGCAGCAAGAAGCTCCATTAGCTGGGGTTTAGTGCTGCCAAGCGCTCTGCCTCGTCCGCCTCAACACAGGACTTGATGACCGCATCCAAAGCACCGTTGATGACCTGGTCGAGGTTGTAAGACTTGAACCCTGTGCGGTGATCGGCAATGCGGTTCTCGGGAAAGTTATAAGTCCGAATGCGCTCGGAGCGATCCATACCGCGGATCTGGCTCTTTCGAGCATCCGATTGGGCCGCCGCAATTTCTTCCTGCTGCTGCGCAAGAATGCGTGCGCGGAGCACGCGCATCGCAGCTTCGCGGTTTTGAATCTGGCTTTTCTCGTTTTGCATCGACACGACAATTCCCGTGGGTAAGTGCGTGATGCGCACGGCAGAGTCCGTGGTGTTGACCGACTGGCCGCCCGGTCCTGAGGATCGAAAGACATCGATTTTGAGGTCGTTGGGGTTGATATCGAGCTCTTCGGGCTCGTCCACTTCGGGAAACACCAGCACACCCGTCGTGGAGGTGTGAATCCGACCCTGGGATTCTGTCACGGGCACACGCTGAACGCGGTGCACGCCGCCCTCGTATTTCATGCTGGCCCACACGCCATCCGCCGGATCGGTTGCCGAGGACTTAATCGCCACTTGGACGTTCTTGAAACCGCCCATGTCGCTCTCAGTCTTATCAATGACCTCGGTTTTCCACCCCCGCGATTCCGCGTAATGGAGGTACATGCGCAGCAAATCAGCGGCAAAAAGCGCGCTTTCTTCGCCGCCCTCGCCACCTTTGATTTCCATAATCACGTCACGGCCATCATCCGGGTCGCGAGGGATGAGAAGCGACCGCAGAGCCTCGGTAGCCTCAGCGAGGCTGTTCTCTAACGCCGGGACTTCTTCGGCAAAAGCCGCATCTTCACCGGCCATTTCCTTCGCCGCTGCGAGGTCATCCCCCAGCGCCACCATCCGCTCGTGAGCGGCAATGATTTTCGAAAGCACCGCGAAGCGACGATTGAGTTTTTTGGACAAACCTGCATCAGCGTGGACCGCGGGATCGCCAAGCTTCACTTGAAGCTCGGCGTACTCCGCGATCAACGCATCAACAGATTCAAACATGGGGCCTACAGGCTCTTCGGCAGCGCAACGAGCGCTTCAACATTGCTCGATGTGCCCGCCAGCTTGGAGGCAAGATTCTGCAAACCCTCGACCGCGGGCGAACCCACTAGCTTCTGGCGCAACGAGGCAACGGCAACAGCCTGGTCAGACCCGAGGATGAGCTCCTCCTTGCGAGTTCCTGAGCGTGCAATATCGAAGGCCGGGAACACTCGGGCCCCGGCAGCTTCCGCACTCAACGCAAGCTCCATCGTTGCTGCTCCAGAAACCTCGCTAGCGACAACATCATCCATGGCGATTCCGGTGTCCGTGACGACCGTCGCCACCATCGTGAGCGATCCGCCGCCTTCAACGTTGCGAGCGGCGCCAAAAAGCTTCTTCGTCGGGTAGACCCATGCGGTATCCGCAGAACCCGAGCGAGAACCGCCACCGATGCTCAGCTGATAGGCGCGAGCCAAACGGGTGAGCGAGTCCACGAGGACCACCACGTCGTGGCCAAGCTCCACCAATCGCTTGGCGCGCTCAATCGCGAGCTCCGCAATCGTGGTGTGGTCATCAACGGAGCGATCAAAGCTCGAAGCGATCACTTCGCCCTTGGCCTCGCGCTGGACCTCGGAAATGGTTTCTGGCTGCTCGTCAATCAACACGACCATCAGGTGTGCATCAGGCGCATTCACGGCCACGGCCTGGGCCATCGCGTGAATCAGTTCTGACTTACCCGTCTTTGGTGCTCCGGCCACAACAGCGCGCTGGCCTTTAGCGACGGGTGCGAACAGATCCACCATCCGTGTGCCGAGGGCGTCCGAGGTAGTTTCCATCCTCAGCTGCTCGGTGGGATACACCGCTTGAAGATTCTGAAACTCAGAGCGAGCAGCAGCCTCGTCGACGGTCTGACCGTTGACCGTGTCTACGCTCACCAAGGCGTTGTATTTCTGGCGGCCCTGGTGCTCGCCCTCGCGCGGCTGGCGAATAGCGCCAATAACCGCGTCACCCTTGCGCAGGTTGTACTTCTTGACCTGGCCGAGTGAGACGTAAACATCTGTGGGACCGGGCAAATAACCTTGGGTCCGGACAAAGGCGTAGTTATCAAGCACGTCCAAGATTCCGCCAATCGGAATCAGGACATCGTCATCGGATACTTCGGGCTCACCGTCTTCGCCGTAGCCACCGCGCCCACGGCGACGGTCGCGGCCGCGACCACGAGAGTTTCCCCCGTTACGCGAGCGGCTTTGGCCACCCTCGGCGGGCTCGTCAGTGGAGTCGTTCGACTCCTGCGATTCGGTTTTCTCGCCTTCGGGGCTCTTGGCTGCCGAACTTTGGCGGCGACGCTTAGGGCGCTCGCCCTCCTCGGCCGGGGCCGCATCCGCTGCCGGCTTATCGGACGCTTGAGCGTCTGCCGGCTTTTCCGCGGAAGCCTTCGGCTCGGTCGAAGCCGAGCTCACCCGGCGGGGTGCGCGCTTACGGGGGGTTGATGCCTCGGTGGCATCAGATGATTCGGGGGTTGAAGAACTCTCTTGTTCCACGTTTTCTCCTCTAGTTGTGCCACGAATGTGGCTCTTGGAATGCTGTGTACCTCGCCCAGCCACACGGCGGGTCGATAGAGGCTCGATGCCCCTCTGTCACGAATGACCCTCACGCCAAGAACTGCCGGCGCTGTGGTGATGAGGTATTTCGAAGCGCTAACTGGGGTCAGTCGGCGAGCTTCGAAAGCTCTTCTACTGTAGCACCTCGCTCATCGACGGTCAGCATGTGGCTGGACCAAACGCCTCCCTGATGAGCGGCCACGAGCTTTTCCACCTCGGGCCGTTGGGCTGGGTCAGAGCAAAGAATCAACACCGAAGGGCCTGCGCCAGAGACCACAGCGGCAAAACCCGCTTCGCGCAAAGCGGTAAGCAAAGCGTTGGTGTCCTGCATGGCGCTCGCGCGGTAGTTCTGGTGAAGGCGGTCCTCGGTCGCTTCAAACAGCAACTCCGGGCTCTGAATCAAAGCGGCGATCAGAAGTGCCGAGCGCGAAAGGTTAAAGATGGCGTCCTGGTGGGGCACCGTTTCAGGCTGCAGGCTGCGAGCCAATTGGGTGGACATGCTGGCATCCTCGGGGACTGCCACCACCAGAGAGACTCCGCGGTGGACACTCAACTGTTTGTGCTTCGGGCCCTCCTCGGTCATCCATGCGATGGTGAGCCCGCCGAAAAGCGAGGGTGCAATGTTGTCAGGGTGTCCCTCCATGTCGGTCGCCAGCGCCAAAAGTTCTTCGGGCGTGAAATCAACAATTCCCTCGAGCAAGCCTTTAGCAGCCATGACTCCCGAAACAATCGCAGCTCCCGAGGATCCCAATCCACGCCCGTGCGGGATCACATTGTGAGCGACCAAATCGATTCCCGGCATTTCGATGCCCTTGGAGGAAAAAGCGTGCGCCATCGAGCGAGCAATCAGATTGCTCTCATCCGTCGGGACTTCCCCCTCGCCTACCCCGCGAACGTCGACCGTGACGCCGGAACCATCACGAGCCGTTGCGCTCAGAGAATCTTCAATGGTCAACGCCATTCCCAAGGTGTCAAAGCCTGGCCCAAGGTTTGCGGTGGTGGCGGGAACCCGGACGGTGACGCTCTTGCCGCGAGGAATCGTGGTCATGCGCTCGCGCCTCCCAGCCCCAACACGTCCGCGATGTGGGCGGAGTCGATAGGCACTTTGGTGGGTTGAACATCATCGCCGTGCTGGTCCTTCAACGCCCAACTGGGATCTTTCAGGCCATGGCCGGTGACGGTGAGAACCACCGTTGCGCCTTGGGGCATAACACCGGCTTCGACCCGCTCCAGCAAGCCCGCAACGCTGATGGCCGATGAGGGTTCAACAAAGATCCCCTCTTCTTGGGAGAGCAGGCGGTGGGCCGCCAAAATTCCAGCATCGTCGATGGCGCCAAAGTAACCGTCGCTGTCTTCCTGAGCGGCCAGGGCCAAATCCCACGAGGCAGGGTTGCCGATCCTGATTGCTGTGGCGATGGTGTCGGGTTTGGTCACGCGCTCGCCCGTGATGAACGGTGCGGACCCGGCAGCCTGGAAACCAAACATTCTCGGCATGATGCTGGTGGCACCGCGCTTTGCCTCTTCTTGGTACCCGCGGTGATATGCCGTGTAGTTTCCCGCGTTACCCACTGGCAGAAAGTGGAAGTCGGGGGCGCGGCCCAGAACATCGATGACTTCAAAGGAGGCCGTCTTCTGGCCTTCAATGCGGTCGTTGTTGACCGAATTGACCAGGTGGATTGGATAATTTTCGGCAAGGTCTCGGGCGATGTCCAAGCAGTCGTCGAAGTTTCCTGCCACCTGCAATACGTGAGCTTTGTGGGCGATAGCTTGGCTGAGCTTGCCCATCGAAATTTTTCCGTCCGGAACCAACACCGCGCTGGTGAGTCCGCCGTGGGCCGCGTACGCAGCTGCCGCCGCTGAGGTGTTTCCGGTAGAGGCACAGATCACAGCCTTCGCGCCGTGCTCTTTTGCTTTGGTAACCGCCATGGTCATACCGCGGTCTTTGAAGGAACCGGTGGGGTTCATGCCCTCGAACTTCACGAATACACGCAGTCCCGTGCGCTCCGAAAGGTAGTGGGCTTCAATCAGTGGCGTCCCGCCTTCGCCGAGAGTGACCACCGGTGTTGCCCGCGACACATCGAGACGATCAGCGTGTTCGTGAATCACTCCACGCCACTGGCGGGAACCGCGACGATGAGCTGGTGCGATGGGTCGTGAACGCCCAAAAAGACCTTTGCGTGCCACGCTTATCCCTCCACTCGCAAGACATTGGTGACGCCCACCACGGCCGGATTGGCTTCTAAAGCCTCCACGGTTTTTTTCCCTTGAGCTTCGAGGGCGCTGTGCGTCTGAATGACAAGCGTAGCGGTCCCACTTTCTCCGGATGGGTCATCACTCCCGCCTTGGTGAAGGGTCTCAACCGACACTTCGTGCTCGCTGAACACGCCAGCAATGGCGGCGAGCACACCGGGCTCATCCCTCACGACCAGGCTGATGTTCAGCCGGCTTTCCACACGCTCGAGCGGGAAGCTGGATAAATCAGCGTGGGTGCTCTCTCCCACCCCGGGGCCGCCGGCGACGTGCCTCCTGGCTGCCGACACAACGTCGCCGAGCACTGCCGAGGCTGTTTCTGCCCCACCAGCACCTGCCCCATAAAACATGAGCGGCCCCGCTGCTTCAGCCTCCACATAAACAGCGTTGTTCGCACCGTGCGCTGCGGCCAAGGGATGGGTTCGCGGAATCAGCGTGGGGTGAACCCTAGTGCTGACGCCTTCTTCGCCGGTCTCCGGGTCAACGCGCCGCTCGCAAATGGCGAGCAGCTTGATGACATGGCCTGACTTCTTAGCGGCATCCATCTGCGCTGCATCCACAGCGGTAATGCCCTCGCGATACACATCAGTCAGCGGGACGGCCGTGTGGAAGGCCAACGAGGAGAGGATGCAGGCTTTTTGAGCAGCGTCGTACCCTTCAATATCAGCGGTGGGGTCGGCTTCTGCATACCCAAGCTCGGTGGCCTCAGCGAGAGCCGTCTCAAAACTCAGACCGTCGGTATCCATCCGATCCAGAATGAAGTTGGTCGTGCCGTTCACAATGCCCATAATCTTGTTGACTTTGTCCCCGGCAAGAGAATCGCGGAGCGGGCGAATGATCGGAATCGCAGCGGCCACAGCCGCTTCGTAATAAAGCTGCGCTCCCACCCGGGCTGCCGCATCGAATAACTCGGGGCCGTGCTCAGCAAGTAGAGCCTTGTTGGCGGTCACCACGTCGGCACCCGAACCCAGTGCCTCGAGGATCAGGGTGCGCGCTGGCTCAATGCCACCCATCAACTCGACCACGATGTCGGCTTGAACAATGAGGGACTGCGCGTCAGTCGTCAGCAAATCTTTCGGGATGGCGGGCGTGCGAACCGCGTCAAGGTTGCGAACGGCAACACCAATCAGTGACAGGCCCGCACCGGAGCGAGAACCCAGCTCCCCGGCGCCCTCGAGCAGACGGTGGGCAACCTCAGCACCCACAGTGCCACCACCAAGCACAGCAACGCGAAGGTCACGATAGTTATCTTTCATTCTTTAGCTCCCTGGTTGGCGGTAACACCGCGGTCTCTGGCCAAAACGTCGTCCACGGTCTCACCGGCAACCATCAGGTGGTGTCCACCCTCGTGGACGGCCACCATTGGTGGGCGTCCCAGTGCGTTGTAGTTACTAGAGAGCGAATAGCAGTAGGCGCCTGTTGCCGGGACGGCCACAATGTCACCCGGTGCCACATCGCCCGGCAGATACTCTGCGTCCACGACGATGTCACCGCTCTCACAATGCTTGCCGACCACTCGCACTAAAGCCGGTTCGCTGTGGGATTCGCGCGAGGCAATCCGAGCGCTGTAGGTAGCTTTATAGAGCGCGGTGCGAGCGTTATCGCTCATGCCCCCATCGACGCTCACGTAAAGCCTGGTTGCTTCTAAACCGTCGTCATCGTGCACTCTGACGGGCTTCGTGACGCCCACCGAATAAAGTGTCACGCCAGCAGGACCCGAAATCATCCGTCCCGGTTCGAAAGCAAGATGCGGAACTGCCACGCCAGCTGCCCTCGCAAGAGACCCCACATGGTCAACGATCTGGCCAACAATGCCGGCGATATCTCCTGGTTGATCTGCTTCTGTGTAGGCAATACCGAAGCCCCCGCCAAGATTCAGCGTTGCTCGCTCATGGCGAGGAATCACCGCGAGGTAGAGCTCCATCAGACGCGAGGCCGCCTCCACGAAACCCTCCACCTGAAAAATTTGTGACCCAATGTGGGAATGCAGACCCTCAAATGTGAGGTGCTCCATGCCGCGAATATCCTCCACGAGGGCCGTCGTTTCCTCAGGGGAAAGGCCAAACTTTTGGTCCTCGCGTGCGGTCGCCAAATATTCGTGTGTTTCTGCGTGCACGCCGGTGTTCACTCGAACCATGACCGAAGCTACGAGTCCCAAATTTTTGGCAGCCGCGTTGATTCGTTGAGCCTCGATAGGCGCATCAATCACAATGCAGGCGACACCGGCTTCGAGTGCTGAGCGAATTTCGGCCTCAGATTTGTTATTACCCTGAAATTCGAGACGTCCAGCCGGTGCGCCACCGGCCAGAGCGATAGCCATCTCGCCACCACTGGCAACGTCGAATCCGAGTCCGGCCGCAGTGATCCACTGCGCCACGTGACCCGTGATGAGAGCTTTTGACGCGTAATAGACAGACCCGGTCGTGTTGTTGCGCTCACAGGCTTCCTCGACGATGTCCCGGAAATTCTCGGCGCGCTCGATAAGTTCAGCCTTATCGACGACATAGAGCGGGGATCCATACGTAGAGACGAGCTCTTGGGCAGAAACACCGCCAAAGCTCAACCCGCCGTTATCCGCGCGTTCGCTACTGCGGGGCCAGACCCCCTCGTGCAACGCATTGGCATCCCGCGGCACATCGAGCCAGGCGGGGGAAAGCGGGTGGGCCATTGCTGCACAAACCTCACAAGCGGGGAAAAGGTGAGGCGAGCGAACCTGGATTGGTTCCTGAAGCCCCCACAAGGATAGCGAAGTCTGCGCTGGGCCTCACATTCGCTCGGGAGCGCTTACACCCAACAGCGACAGCCCATTTCGGAGCACCTGTCCAGCGGCGTTGTTGAGCGAAAGCCTGGTGTGGTGAACCGGTTCTATCGGATCATCTCCCTGCGGTGTGACCCGGGCCTGGTCGTACCAACGGTGGAAGAGCGCCGCCACCTCTTCGAGGTAGCGGGCAACGCGATGAGGCTCGCGCAACTCGGCTGCCTGCACGACGATGCGGGGGAAATCAGCCAGCGACGAGATCAGAGCAGCCTCCGAGGGCTCGCTCAAGAGTGAGGGGTCGAACGTGTCACCAGATACTCCTGAGGCAGCAGCGTTACGAGCGACCTGGTGGGTTCGAGCGTGAGCGTATTGAACATAAAAAACGGGGTTATCGTTGCTGCGCTTGGTGAGAATTTCCGGGTCCAAGCTCAACGGCGAATCCGCGGGGTAGCGTGCGAGCGAGTAGCGAAGAGCATCCACGCCCAGCCACTCGCGGAGATCATCAAGCTCGATGATGTTGCCGGCACGCTTGGAAAGTTTGGCGCCGTTAATACTGACCAATTGGCCAATCAAAATCTCAATGTTCTTCTCCGGGTCCTCCCCCGCAGCGCCCGCAAGCGCTTTCAAACGGTGAATGTAACCGTGGTGATCCGCCCCCAGCAGATAGATCTTTTTCGCAAATCCGCGGTCAGTTTTTGAGAGGTAGTACGCCGCGTCCGCCGCAAAGTAGGTGTACACGCCATTGGCCCTGCGGATAACGCGATCCTTGTCGTCACCAAAGTCGGTGGTTCTCACCCAGACCGCATCGTCTTCGTCAAAGACGTGCCCACCGGCCCGCAAGCGCTCCAACGAGCCATCAATCAGGCTCGACCCGGACCCGTCCTTTTCGTGAAGGGTTCGCTCGGAGAACCACACCCCAAATTCCACCCCAAATGCGGCGAGTGACTCTTTGATGTCGGCCAGTTGCAGCGAGTATCCGGTGTCTCTTGCGAGGGCAATCTGGTCGTCCTTTTCTAAGGAGACAATGCCGGGCTCCTTAGCGAGAACGCGCTGGGCGAGGTCCTGGATGTAGGAGCCGTGATAGCCGCCTTCCGGGGCCGGTTCGTCCACAATGGCGGCGAGAATTGACGCACCGAAAGTGTCCATCTGCGCACCGGCGTCGTTCACATAAAACTCGCTGGTGACCTCAGCACCCGCGCTTCGCAACACTCGAACCAGCGAATCGCCGAGCGCCGCCCAACGGGTGTGACCTATGTGAAGAGGGCCAGTGGGATTTGCGGAAACAAACTCGACGTTGATGGTTTGCCCAGCGAGAGCGTCACCGTGGCCGTAAGCCTCCCCCTGCTGAAGGATCGTGGCCACAAGCTCTCCCGCGGCACCGGCCTCGAGGGTGATGTTGATAAAGCCCGGTCCTGCCACTTCCGCCTGGGCGACGCCCTCAAGGGCTGCCACATCACCGGCAAGAGCGAGCGCAAAATCTCGGGGTGGCACACCCGCCGTTTTTGCGACTTTCAGCGCGACCGAAGTGGCCCAATCGCCGTGTTCGGCAGAGCGAGGCCGCTCCAAAGCAACATCGATGCGTGTGGCCCCATCCTCTGCTCCGTGAGCGTCAAGCTGCTTCTCCACACACTGGGCAATCAGGGCTGCAAGCGCTTGGGGGTCCACAACGCCCGAGTCTATCCGTGTGTACTCGGTGGCTCGAGGTTGTAGCCTTAGGAGGTTCCCCGGCCCCCATAGCTCAGGGGATAGAGCGTCTGCCTCCGGAGCAGAAGGCCGCAGGTTCGAATCCTGCTGGGGGCGCAATGACTGGGAAACGCGAATCTGATGTGAGGAAAACCCGTGGCAAATAACGATTGGGGCGTCGTCGGGAGCTTCCGTAGCTATGTCCGCTGGTTTTTCAGTTCTCTGGCAAATTCCCGATTTATCGGCACAAACCGGGAACTTATCTTGGTGACGGGTTCAGACTCGAGCCATTTTCAGTCACAGCTTGTCTTCCTCGAAAGTGCTCGTCGGTTTGAGCCTGGTGCGACAGTGATCGTTTGGGATCTCGGCTTGACCGACGAGGAGATTGACACGCTGCGGTCCAGGTTCCCCGAAGTCCATTACCGACGGTTTCCCTACGAGCAGTACCCGGACTATTTCAATGTCAAGCACGCCCGGGGAGAATACGCATGGAAGCCGGTCGCTGTGAAATCCTCCGCGGACGAGTTTGCTGATAAGAATTCCCAGGCGATTTTGGTCTGGTGCGATGCGGGAAATGTCTTGTTCAAGCGCCAGCGGTGGCTCCGACGCTACACGGTGAAAAATCAGGTCTTCGCACCGTTTTCTCGCGGAACGCTTGAAGAATGGACTCACCCCGACACGCTCAAATACTTTGGCTTCAACGCGGAGCAAATCCAGCGGAGTAATTGTTGCTCGTGCCTGGCTGCCTTTGATCTTAGGCGGGACATTTCGTGGTCAATTCTCAACAGTTGGGCCGAGTTGGCCCTGGCTAAAGATGTCTTCGCCCCTGAAGGGTCCAGTCGAGGGCTGGGTAACGAAACGAAGCATCGCCAGGATCAATCGGTTCTGTCATGTTTGCTAGTCGCTGCCAACTTGCTCTCCGACGGGTCGTTTCGAACAAACTGGACTGAGGAGTATCTGACACACCAAGATGTCGAAAAAACCGGC
>CAKZKU010000109.1 GCA_937124545.1 uncultured Microbacteriaceae bacterium
GCGATTCGTTTTTTAGAAAGCCATGGATACGAGCCGGTCGAGTGCGAGACGGAGGACGAAGCGCGGAGCCGCGCCGAAGAATTGATCTCGAAACGAAAATGGCCTGTTTATTTCTTTGCGAGCGATACGACAGGAGAAAAAGCCTACGAAGAGTTTTTCATGGGAGACGAGAAACTTGATTTGGAAACCTTTCAGGGGATTGGGGTCATCAAAAACCAAGCCGATTTTGATATTGAGGCACTTGAGCGATTTGAGCGGAAGATTTCTGAAATCAAAGAATCGCCGAGTCCTTGGGATAAGAGAGAGATTGTCGAGGCCTATCTCGGAGTGCTTCCGGAGCTAAGTCACGAGGAGAAGGGAAAGTATCTAGACGCTCGGATGTGAGCAGCCTCAAAAAAGAGAATTGATCCTGGTGGGCCATCCGGGTGCGTTAAACCCTTCTTCGAGAACGAACTCAATTAAACTTCTTAGCGTTGAATTACGGACCTACCAATGTTCAGCCAGTAAAAAAATCCCCCAAAGAATATGAAGCGCTTGTTTGATTGTATTTTATCCGGCTTTGCCATTTTGGTGTTTTGCCCAATTGGTTTTGTCTTGGCTGTGATCCTCAGATTCACCGGGGAGGGAGAGATTTTTTATCGGCAAAAGAGGATCGGTCGGAACGGTAAGCCCTTTAGCGTATTGAAGTTTGCCACCATGCTCAAGGATAGTCCAAACCTGGGCACTGGAACGATTACCAAGAAGGGAGATCCTCGTGTCTTGCCTTTGGGTAAGTTCCTGCGGAAGACAAAGCTCAATGAGATCCCGCAACTTTGGAATATCTTTACCGGCGATATGAGTATTGTGGGACCAAGGCCACTTACGAAAGAAACAAGGGATTATATCCCTGCAGAAATCCTTGAGGAGATCCAAGACGTTCAGCCAGGGCTTACAGGAATCGGTTCAATCATCTTTCGAGACGAGGAGACGATCATCCATGAAAGCGGGGAAGATTATCATGAATTTTATCAGCGGGAAATCGCGCCATTTAAAGGAGAAGTGGAACTTTGGTATAAAAAGAATCGCTCGTTTCTCATAGATCTGAAAATTATTTTGTTAACTGCGTGGGTTGTTATTTTCTCAGATAGCAAGCTCCCAAATTCCGTCCTGCGCGGCCTACCAGTTCACCCTCTCTTTAACCCTGAACGCAATGGATGGGGCATCGATGCTGCTTCAGACTGAATTAGCGGAAATTCGTGCTCGCTTCCTTCTTAGGAGTTTGGCGCCCGGACTTAGCCTAATTAGTTGGGCATTCTTCCACCTGATATGGGCCTTATTTGCAAGAGGTGTTTTTCTTAGGAATCAGTCAGTCAGGCTTACAGTTGAAACCAGTCCAATCTGTGGGATTACATCAGTTCGAGAGAAAGTTTCTGACAAGATCTCAGATGTAGTCCGTTTTTGGAATATAACCGGCTCAATCTGTTCGCTCGGAAAAAACCCAGTCCACGCTGTGAAGCGAGAATTCCTCTCAACGATGTAAGTAAGTTATCATACAACAAACAAAACCATTGGTTTTGGTTACTGCTTAAGAAAGATAAACAAGCTTGGCT
>CAKZKU010000110.1 GCA_937124545.1 uncultured Microbacteriaceae bacterium
AACGGTGACATCGTCGAAGTCCGCATTCCACCCGCTCTTGACGAAGCCGTCCGCGATCTTTGCCGAGCCCGCACCGACGCCTCCGACGACCTGTCACGGGCCAAACAACGCCTCAACTCCTTCCTCCTGCGCAACGGATACCGCTACGACCAAAAAACCAAATGGACCGACGCTCACATGCGCTACCTCCGCCATCTCACCCTGCCCGATCCCACCCAGGCTCTCGTTCTCGAAGGATACCTCCAAACCATCGATGGCTGCCTCGAACGCGTGCAAGGCTTCGAAGAAAAACTCAAACAAGTCCTCATCGACTGGGAATGGCGGCCCGTCGTCGAAGCACTCATGGCCTGCAAAGGCTTCAAAGAAGTCGCCGCCATGACCGTCATCAGTGAACTCGGCGACCTCCGTCGCTTTGAAAGCCCACGCCCTCTCATGGCCTTCCTGGGACTCGTTCCCGGCGAAGAAAGCACCGGTGGCAAACGCCGACAGGGTTCCATCACCAAATGTGGCAACGGACATGCCCGCTGGATGCTCTGCGAGTCTGCCCAAGCCTATCGACGCGAACCCAAAATCAGCGCCCAGCTTTCCAAACGACAGGACGGTCAACCCCACGAAGTAAAAGCCCTCTCCTGGCGGATGCAAAAACGCCTCAGCAAACGCTACCGCCACCTCCGGGCCCGTGGGATTCGTGATAGCAAATGCATCGTCGCCATCGCCCGTGAACTCTGCGCCTTCATCTGGGAACTGCAAAACAAACTCACCCTACCCATCCCGGAATCCGGCGCGACGAAGGCCTCATGATTTGAGAACCCCCGCATGCCACTCTTTTCTTCAAACCCCCGGACTCTGTCCTTGGGGGGGCTTTGAAAAAAACAATGTCCTGCTCAAAGAACCAATCACCCCAAAAACAGATCAGCAAAACAACAACAAGACCGCAAAAGTGAAGTGAGGGATCAGACCTCATAACCAGGCGCAAGGTCGGCCCTTGATGACGTTCTGAGTTAAGCCTGCGAAAGCAAGTGAGCACTCGAGTCTAGATAAAGGAGAAGGCCATCGGTGAAGACGAACAATGTGACCTCCACGTACGATCATCCTACGAGGAGTGGCTCACGCATATCAGCATACCAGTCTGCGCGAAATAGCACACCACGCCCAGTATCCCTCACTTCTCCTTTGCGGTTT
>CAKZKU010000111.1 GCA_937124545.1 uncultured Microbacteriaceae bacterium
GGCTGCGTTTCTTCGGCATCCTCCCCTGAACCCTCGTAGTGATCCATCCCTGGCAGCCAGGAGAGCCCGGGGGTTCCCCAGTCGTGAGCGGCAATCTCCGATTTAGCCTGCCGTCTTCGGCGAAGGCTCAAGCGGTCGGAATACAGGATTCCCTGCAGGTGGTCCCACTCGTGTTGAAAGATTCTCGCCAGCCACCCTTCCGCGGTGATCTCGAGCGAATCACCGGACGGAGCGTATCCGCGCAACGTCACCGACGGTGCTCGTCTGGTGGCAAACCGCAGGTCGGGAATCGACAGACACCCCTCTGCGTCGGCTTCCTCGTCGAGGCGCCCTCTCGACAAGGCTGACTTGTGGAGCGAAGGATTGATGACCGTGCCCTCGTGAAGAACTCCGTCCTGGTCCTCCCACTCCCAGACGAAGACCTGGAGCCCCACGCCAATTTGGGGGGCGGCAAGACCAACCCCCGGAGCTGCACGCATGGTGTCCACCATGTCGCCGATAAGGGGATTAAGCGCGGGGCCAAAATCACTCACCGGCTGCGCGCGGTTGTGCAGTACAGGATCCCCGGTGATGCGGATCGGGCGAACCGTCACAGTGTGTCGGTGGCGCGCTCGCCAGGAGGATCCAGGCTCACCCGAGTGACAGGCAGTGCATCCGGATGGTTGCGTTGAATCCATGTCACCATGTGTTCGCGCACCTCGCACCGCAGATCCCACTGTTTATTGGAGTCTTCTGCGGAGATGAGGAACCTCACCTGCACGTAGCCGCCGGTTGCTTCCGTCACTAAAACGTTCGAAACTCGGCCGTCAAAGAGCGGATTGTCCTTGAGGAATGCCTCGAACTCGGCTCGCAGTGCATCGAGTGGCACTCGCCAATCCAGGTCGAGAAAGACCGTGCCCAGCAGTTTGGGGGACTTCCTCGTCCACATCTCGAAAGCGTTACCCGTGAAGTAGGTGGAGGGAACAATGAGTCGTCGCTCGTCCCAAATGTAAACCACCACGTAGGAGAGAGTGATTTCTCCGATAGTGCCCCACTCGCCCTTCACAACAACCACATCTCCGACCCGGATGGCGTTACTAAAAGCGAGTTGGACGCCGGCAAAGAGGTTGCCCAGGACAGACTGGGCTGCCAGGCCGCCGATGACGCTCAGCACACCGGCCGATGCCAGCAGACCCGCTCCCAGCGCCTGCACCTGGGGAAAGCTGAAGAGTGCTGCACCAATAGCAAGAATTCCGATGATGGCGTTGGCAAGTCGGCGAAGAATTCGCAGCTGGGTGATGATGCGCCTAGTTTCCGCATCACTCTGATCGCTCGACTCAAACTTGTCGACAAACTGGCTGAAAGCAAAGTTCACGGTGGCCTGCACCAGGAAACCGAGCGACAGGATGACAAGGATGACAAACATTTGCCGGGTGATATCCCACCACTGTTCCGGGGAAACTTCGACTACCTGGAAACTGATGTTCAACGCCAGTGTCACCACGAAGAAACGTAAGCGCGGGCGAATGGCGCGATAGCCTTCAGCGAGCCAGGACAGACGTTTTCCGGCAATCCTGACAAAGAGCCAGACACCAAAAAGCACAGCAAGGGCAACACCCAGCGTTGTGGCAGCGGAAATCGCCAGCGATGTCCAGACGTCCATCATGTGGCACTCACCTTCCGGGGGATCACTCAAAGTCTAAGGCGGATACGTGCCTGCAGCTAGCGCCCCCGAGGCCTCGGTTCGAAACCACCGTGCTCACAAAACGAATCGTCCACTGCCACCGCAGGGCTTGGAGTAATCGGAAAAGCTGGCTAAAGTACAGGCATCAGCACGGTCGCTGAGAAAGCTCCAGCGGCCCCAGGCGAAAGAGCGACGATGACTTCTCGACCATGGTTGGCCCATTACCCCACCGATGTGGCGCCGGAACTAGCGCCTACCTCTCTCGCCCACATCCCGGACCTTGTCCGCTCTGCGAGCGCGACGTATTCCGGCACCATTGCCTTCACCCAGTGCATGCCCAATGGCATGAACGGTTCGCTCACCTACGACCGGGTTGATTCTCTCTCAGACAATTTTGCCGCCTACCTTCGAGAGACCTTGGGCTTGCAGCAGGGCGATCGGGTGGCGGTCCAGATGCCTAACAGCCTGAGCTACGCGGTGGTGGCCTTTGGGGTGTTCAAGGCCGGTTGTGTGCTGGTCAACACGAACCCGCTCTACACCGCTCCGGAGATGATTCACCAATTCTCCGATTCTGGCGCCAAAGTATTGGTCGTCAGCGACATGTTCGCCGACCGACTGCCTGAGGTCTTAGACAAGACCGACATCACCACTGTTGTGACAGTAAAGATTTCGGAATTCTTCCCGCCACTGATCTCACGGGTAATCAGGATGGTGCAGAAGTGGTGGAACAAGTCCCTTCCCGCCATCGAGGTTGCCCACACGGGCTTCCAGGAGGCGCTCGCAGCGGGCCGCGCATCGCAAAAGGCTGAGAGTTTTGCGACCTACCTTGAGGGAATTACCGCTGATTCCATGGCAGCCCTGCAATACACCGGCGGAACCACGGGGGTGTCCAAGGGAGCGGTGTTGACCCACGGCAACCTGGTGTCCAACACCCTGCAGATGATTTCCATGAATGGGGTCTACATTCGCCCGGGTAAAGAGATTGTGGCCACGGCGCTGCCGATGTACCACATCTTCGCTTTCACCGTGAATCTGCTGGGTTTTTACCACTCGGGAGCTCGGAACATCCTCGTTCCCACCCCGCGCCCACCGAGCAACCTGAAGCGTGTTTTCGAGAATTACAAGATCACGTGGACCACAGGCGTGAATACCCTTTTCAACGCGCTGCTCAATGAGCGGTGGTTTACCGACAGCCCGCCCAAGCACTTGGTGGCCTCCGCAGCAGGGGGAATGGCGTTGCACGAGTCTGTGGCAGCCCGCTGGCGCGAGGTGACGGGTACTCCCATCGTTGAGGGTTACGGTTTGACCGAGTCGTCACCAGTGTTGACCTTCAACCCGCTGGGAGGCCTCGGTAAAGACGGCAGTATCGGGATTCCGGTGCCCTCCACCGACGTGAAATGTGTGGATGAGAACGGTAAAGAGGTGGCCGACGGCGAAGCCGGGGAGCTGGTCGCCAAGGGACCTCAGATTATGCAGGGCTATTGGCAGCGCCCGGACGAGACTGCCGCGAGTTTGAAGGATGGTTGGTTGCATACGGGCGACATTGCCCAGCGCGACTCTGACGGGTACTTCACCATCGTCGACCGCAAGAAAGACATGATCCTGGTCAGCGGCTTCAACGTTTACCCCAATGAAGTGGAAGAACAGATAGCCGCTTTTCCTGGCGTAATCGAGGTGGGAGTTGTGGGATTGCCCCACCCCACGTCCGGAGAAAGCGTCAACGCGTTTGTCGTGGTCGATTCGAGCGCCCCGAGCGCTGAGGACATCATCGCTCACGCAAGAGAAAGCCTCGCTGCCTACAAGATTCCCTCCACGGTCACGTTTGTGGAGGAGCTACCGAAGAGCCCGATCGGGAAAATTCTGCGGCGTGAACTGAGAGACCAGCAACCTGCGGCGTCAGGTTCCAAGCCAGGGGGTAACGCATGATCGAGTCTGTGATTCTCGCCGCGGAGGCGGTCAACGAACCCACCGTGGTGACCCCGTTTGAGGAAGCGCTTCTCGGCGGTCTTGTGTTTGTCATCATGTTTGGGCTGGGCGCGGGGCTCACCCCGAGAGATTTCCGTCTCGCGATCAAACGTCCCTGGGGCTTAATCATCGGCTGGGTCACCCAGTTCGGTTTCATGCCGCTGATTTCCTACCTGTTGGTGGTGTTGCTTCTCTTCCAGTTCTTCCCGGTGGATGATGTCGCCCTGATCGCTCTTGGCGCCCTTCTAATGGGAAGTGTTCCGGCGGGAACAACGTCAAACATCTTCACTTACTTCTCAAAGGGAAACCTCGCCCTGAGCGTCATTATGACGGCGAACTCCACCCTGTGGGCCATCATCATGACGCCGCTGGTGATCTGGATCTACGGTCGCGCACTTTTCCCACCCGGCTCTGACGTCGAAATTCCCACCCGAAACATCATCCTGACGCTGACCGTGCTGCTGATCCCTGTTGTGTTGGGGATGATCATCCGACGGTTTAGTGCGAACACCGGGGCGGTCCTCGAGCTCATGGGTGGTTTCTTTGGGCTTTTCTTCATCGTGTTCCTCATGGCCACCTGGGTTCCTCGCAACTGGGAGTTGTTGACCAGCACCAACTGGCAGACCTATCTCGTTGCCGTGGGCTTGGGGTTATTTGGCATCACGATCGCCTACTTGTTTGCCAAGGCCATCCGGTTGCATCCCATGAATGCTCGAACGGTGGCGTTGGAAACGGGGATCCAGAATGGCCCGCTCGCGATTGCCATCATCATGGTGACGTTCCGGGGCAACCCGGGGATTGATCAAATCCTGCTGATCCCCGCGCTGTATTCGCTGTTTATCGTGATTGTGTCCACGTTCGTGACCTTCTTCTTCCGTCGTGCCAATGTGGCGGAAGAGCAGAAGATTCCGAACCTGCTCTAGGAGGGCGGGTCCGCTGCTCTTCGCGGCTTTTTGGGGTCCCGTCGTCCGCGTACTAAACCGATTTCATAGGCGGTCACCGCGACTAAGGTGATGGCCACAAGGGGGAGAACGAACCACAGCATGATTGTGGTGAACCCTTGGGTCGCGTCGTGCTCGGTGGAGGCCAGCACCACATAGAGCAGGTAGGCAAGATAGAGAGCCACAAACAGGATCCCTTCCCAGCGGGCGAAGACGAAACCGGTGAAAGCCAAGGGTACGAGCGCGAGAGTAGCCGCCAGCATCAGCGGAATATCCAGCGCGATTGCCGCTGGGGGAACCGGAATTCCGCCGTCAAAAATCATGGCGGGTAACCCCAGCACCAGCCCGATGTTGAACAGGTTGCTCCCCACGATGTTCCCCACAGCCATGTCTCTTTCGCCCCGGCGTATCGCAACGAGTGCTGTGGCGAGCTCGGGAAGTGATGTCCCGATGGCGACGACGGTGAGGCCCACAACGAGGCTACTGATGCCCAGGTTGGTGGCAATGCTGACAGCTCCGGTAACCAGCAGTTGCGAACCGGCGACCAGCAAACCCGATCCGAGCATCAGCAGCAGAGCAGCCAGCCACAACGGCACGGGGGTGCTGTTGAGAGGCAGGGGAGCACGAGTGTGTCCGGGGGTGTTTGCGCTCCTTCTCCCAATGATGAGGCTGGTCACGACGTGAAACACCAGACCCAGCAGGAGCAGGGTTCCATCCAAGCGACTAATCCCCCCGTCCAGGCTGAGCAAAAAAAACAGTCCTGAGAGCCCGAGTAGAAGGGGTAGGTCAAATCGGACAAGTTGCCGCTGAATCAACAGCGGGCCAATCGCCGCGGAGAGCCCCAAAATCAGGAGAATGTTCGCAATATTTGTGCCCACAACGTTTCCGAGTGCCAAGTCAGGTTCCCCGCTGAGGACTGCTCCCGTGGTAACGGCAAGCTCGGGGGCAGACGTTGCTCCGGACACCACAACGAGTCCGATGACCAGTGGTGAGATTCCCACGCGAATCGCGATGGTGGACGCACCCCGGACTAAAGATTCGCCGCCGAGAAAGAGGAGGACAAAACCGGCGATGACGAATCCAACGTCGAGGGCGTTCACTCTTCTAATCTAGGGAAATTCAACCGAGAAGCCGCCTCGAATGTGACGGCTAAGCGGTGCTGCCGAAGGACGTGGTCGTCTTCGACAGCGAGCTGTCTGTTCCGTAGAGAAAGTGCTTACTCATGTCTGGGGAATAACGCGACAGGTATGCGGGTTTGTCCAACCGCTCACTCAATGCACGGTGGTGAATGACCCCTGCTCCGCAGCACAAACCAATGACCTTGGCGCCTAGTGAGTGCGCGTACTCACCGAACTCCGCGGTCTCGTAACGATTCGAGTTCTGCGCCTCGAGCGCATCCGGGAACGTTCTATCGCCCGGCAGTTGTGCGGTGTTTCCCGTGTCCGGCAGGTTGAAAATGGTGTTGTGCTCCTCGGTCGTCCGATAGGCAGAGGGCATTGCGCACACGGGGTGATCGCCGACGGCGTCGACAATGTCCTTCAAGATAGGCCGTATGGTGTTGGGCCCCTGGAAGCAATTGGTTCCCACGACGGTGGCGCCATCAGCAGCGAGCTGCTTCGCTGCCTGCGCTGGGGAAACACCGTCGCGCAGCTCGCCGGTAGCAAAAACTGCCACATTCACGATGCTGGGAAGCCCGGCCGCGTTGATTTCCTCGAGCGCGATTTTGGCTTCTTCGTAGAAGTACATCGTCTCGGCGAGAATCAGATCAGCTCCTTCTTCTTTGGCCCAGCCGATCATCTCCCGATACATGGCGCGGACTGCATCCTTGGAGGACTCATCGTTTGGGTCAAAAATGTTTGAATTCGAAATGTTCCCCGCAACGAAAACGTCACGACCGAGTTCCTCGCGGGCCTCGGCGGCCGCTCTCTGAGCGATGCGCATCGCTTCTCGGTTGAGTGGTTCGAGGAGGTGCTCCTCCCCGACAATGCGCATCTTTTCCCGGTGCCCGTTGTAGGTGAAGGCCAGCGCGATGTCACTCCCTGCCCGAAGAAAATCCTTGGTCACTTGCAGAAGAACTTCGGGGTGCTCAAGAGCCACTTTCGGCACGAACTCACCGGCGGTGAGGTAGCCCCGACGCTCGACCTCAAAAAGGTAGCCGCCAGAGAGCACTAATGGCTCTGGTTGGGTCAGTCTCTCGACGAACGTTTGTGTATTCATGGCAATCCCCTCTAGCAGCCGGCAATGAATCAAATCTATCGGAGGGTGACCCGCGGGTCGCCAAATCGATTTGGTAGCCGGGGTTCAGACCGGACGCTCTGGCGAGATAGACAAGCTCGCGGTTGTTACGCTGGGCTGAGATCTGCCTTACTTCGATAAAGGATGAGAAACCCATGAGCGACGACGCCAAATGCCCTGTTCCGCACGGAGCACACACCACCGTTGGTTCTTCTGAGATGGACTGGTGGCCTAAGGCGCTCAACCTCGACATCCTCCATCAGCACGACACAAAAACGAACCCGTTGGGCCCTGACTTCAGCTATCGGGACGAAGTCAAGAAGCTTGATTTTTCGGCACTAAAACAGGATTTGCATGACCTGATGACCGATTCGCAGGACTGGTGGCCCGCAGACTGGGGTCACTACGGCGGTCTCTTCATCCGCATGGCCTGGCATTCTGCGGGGACCTATCGTACGGCTGATGGCCGCGGCGGTGGGGGGAGCGGCACCCACCGCTTTGCGCCGCTCAACTCATGGCCGGACAACACCAACTTGGATAAGGCGCGACGACTACTGTGGCCCATCAAGAAGAAGTATGGCAACAAGGTCAGCTGGGCTGACCTGATGATTTTGGCCGGCAATATTGCCTACGAATCGATGGGGCTGAAGACCTTTGGTTTCGGGTTTGGCCGCGAAGACCTCTGGCACCCGGAGAAAGACACGTATTGGGGCAGTGAGAAGGAATGGCTTGCTCCAAGCGACGAGCGTTACGCGGATGTGGAAAAGCCAGAAACTATGGCCAACCCGCTGGCTGCCGTCCAGATGGGCCTCATTTACGTCAACCCTGAGGGAGTAAACGGTATTCCCGATCCGCTCAAAACTGCGGCACACATCCGCGAAACCTTCGCCCGGATGGCGATGAACGATGAAGAAACCGTGGCGCTCACTGCCGGTGGGCACACCGTGGGCAAGACGCACGGGAACGGCCGCGCCGAAAACTTGGGCCCCGAGCCAGAAGCGGCCGATGTTGCTGAGCAGGGACTGGGGTGGAACAACACCACTACCCGGGGGATTGGTCGCGACACCGTGACCAGCGGTATTGAAGGGGCGTGGACGACGCATCCCACCCAGTGGGACAACGGTTATTACTACTTGCTGTTCACCTATGACTGGGAGCTCACTAAATCACCGGCAGGAGCCTGGCAGTGGGAACCGGTCAACATCGCCGAGAAGGACAGACCAGTCGATGTCGAGGACCCGAACATTCGATGGAACCCCATTATGACTGACGCCGATATGGCGATGATCAAAGACCCCGCATATCGGGAAATCTCGGAGCGGTTTTACCGCGACCCCGAGTATTTCGCGGATGTTTTCGCCCGGGCATGGTTCAAACTCACGCACCGCGACATGGGGCCCAAAGCGCGCTACATCGGACCTGATGTGCCAGAGGAGGACCTGATCTGGCAGGATCCCGTTCCGGCTGGGCCCACCGGCTATGACGTGGAGGCTCTCAAAGCGAAGATTTCTGTTTCGGGTCTCTCGGTTTCCGACCTGGTCTCGACTGCCTGGGATAGCGCTCGGACGTTCCGAGGCTCCGACCTGCGCGGGGGAGCCAATGGTGCGAGGCTGCGGCTCGCCCCTCAAAAGGATTGGGCGGGCAATGAACCAGAGCGCTTACAGCGCGTGTTGTCTGTGCTGGAGCCGCTCGCTAAGGAAGCCGGCGCGAGCCTCGCCGACACGATTGTTCTTGCAGGAGCAGTTGCGGTCGAATCGGCGGCAAAAGCCGCTGGTCACGCCGTCTCGGTGCCGTTCACCCCGGGCCGTGGCGACACGACCGAGGACCTCACTGATGCAGAATCGTTCGAGCCTTTGGAGCCCCTTCACGACGGATTCCGCAACTGGCTGAAAGATGATTACGTCGTGAGCCCCGAGGAGCTGCTACTTGATCGGACACAGCTCATGGGTCTGACGGCCGCCCAGATGACGGCGCTCATCGGGGGAATGCGTGTGCTGGGGACCAACCACGGAGGCACCAAGCACGGGGTGTTCACGGACCGTGAGGGCCAACTCACCAACGATTTTTTTGTCAATCTCACCGACATGTCGTTTGTGTGGGAGCCGCGAGGAGAAAACGAATACGCGATCCGACACCGCACCACCGGTCAGGTGCATTGGAGTGCAACTCGGGTTGACCTGGTGTTTGGCTCCAACTCGATCCTTCGTTCTTATGCTGAGGTATACGCGCAAGACGATAACCACGAAAGGTTCGTTCGAGACTTTGTTGACGCGTGGGTCAGCGTCATGGACGCTGATCGCTTCGATCTCGTTGCCTAAGGCAGATGCAGTCTTAGGAAGTGAATGGGGGGGCTTAGGCCCGGCTCCCACGGCTCCTGACTGGTACCCTTGCCACGGCGAAAACCAGCGTTTTCGCGCGGGGCGGTAGCTCAGCTGGTTAGAGCAGCGGACTCATAATCCGTCGGTCACGGGTTCAAGTCCCGTCCGCCCTACCGAGCCTCCAAGGCCGCTCTAGCGTTAACGCGGCGTTAATGTGCCTGAGTACTCTGGGTTGTGAAGCTGACGCCAAAGAGGGCGTTGCTGGGGGAGGAGGGCGAATGTCGCTGGCGCAAGCGGAGGAAGTTCCTCAAGCCTTTGAGCCCAAATTTTATATTCCCCAGCGGTTGAAGGGAATCGTCGATTTCATTGGCGAAATGGAGCAAGATCGGCCCGGCCGAGCGCTGATTATGCCCGAGGGTAAAGTCGAAATCGCCTTTTTTCTCGAGGGCAGTGATGTTGCAGGATTTTTTATGGGCGAGGACTCGCCCGCTGATCGAGGCGTGCGCAAGGAAACCTCCCTCATCTTTTCGGTCGCTAACCGACCACAAATCGTCGCGGGGCAAATTCACGTTTTGCTTGCTCTGATGAGCCCGGCTGCGGCCATGTTGTTATTCGGAATTCCGGCTTCTGCAGTTGCGAATCGGTCCGTTGAGCCCCGGGAGGTGGGAGTAGACGTGCGACCCCTCGAAGACGTCTTGAGGACGCTTCCAAACTTTGAGATGCGATCGCGAGCTCTGGAGGCCTGGATGGTGAACAGACTGGAAGCCATCGCGGACTTGCCGGACTTCATCTCCTTCCGCGGTGCGCTGGTTGATTTGTTCCGAGATGGGCGGGATGTTCCTAAGGTTGACCAGGTGATGGATCTCACCGGCTACTCTCGGGCGCACGCGAATCGACTCTCGCGCCAATGGACGGGTTTGTCGCTGGAGAAGACTCTCGCTCTCAAGCGGTATCGGAAGGCACTCAGGCTCGTCAATTCTCCGATGCCACTGGCTGATGTAGCTGCCGCGGCGGGTTATTTTGACCAGGCTCATTTCACCCACAGGTTTAGCGAGTACTCCGGAATCTCGCCCAGCAACTATCGAAAGACCCAACGGACCGGGGCGGACACTCTTCATATCGCCTAGTGGCCCTCGGGGGCTCGCGAAACATGCTCATCTCGTACAAGACCGTCTTCGCCCTTTTTGGGAAGCTTCACCCAGCGCATCTTCGCGCTTACTTCAGGCAACGGAAGGTGAAACTAGTGGACGTAAAGAACCAGTACTTGTCAGATGTGGGAAATCAAACCAATGCCCAATTCTTGACATTCATAACCTTGTCCTCCGTGTGGGCACTGGGGATTCCCCTAGTCCATGGAGTACTCGGAAGTAATCCAAATGCAGGACTGGGCCTCACAATCGTCACTTCCACTTTGGCGGTTCTCTTTTTGATTGTCGGATTGACCACGATAAACCGGTACAGAATTCTGAGCCTAAATCCGCAGCCCGAGGCGCAGGACACAGTGGTTGCGCAAACGGAAAGAAAGCAGCCATTTGCCTTTTTCCTGGCGTTCGTGCCCATCGTGCTGGTGGCCACACTCACGGGTCACCTATTGATCCTGAGTTAGGCGACACCGCAAGGCGAGGAAACCAGAGATGTGAACCCGGACCAGTGGGGACACCTTCCATCTCGCGCAGTGACGCTGGGGGCTCGCGAAACATGCTCGTTTTATACAAGACGTCTGTCAGCCCTTTTGGAAGCCTTGCGTCATCGTCGGGCATGGAATCGTCCTGCTCGGCTAAGACATCGAAAGGAAGTCAATGAAAATCCTCAACACACGGTTTTGGTTGCTAGCCACCGGAACCCTCTTTACCCTCTTTCCAACTATCAACGCGCTGTCGGGTCAGACAGTAGCCAGCGCCCCTAGTTATTGGCCTGGCACTCTTTCTGCTCGAGAAGCTGAGATTGCGGCTGTCGTTGAACTGGCATGGGGATTCCACATTCTTGCCCTGGGTCTGGTGGCTCTGGCCATTGCGCTCCTCTCGCCTGACCCATTGAGGGCTCGGCTCGGAGTGGTGGTGACGGTCGCTTTTGCCCTGAGCCAAGGACTTTCAGCAGGTACGGCAGCGCAGTTTGGATATGGCGGCACAGACGGCATGGGGCTTGTCGCCATTGTGGTGATCGGGGTGCCCCTGATCACACTCATTACCTGCGCCGTGCGGTGGAATGCCAGACCCGTTAGCACCAGCTAACTTGCACCACTGAGGGGGAAGGGCCCCATCAGTCACAACGAGAAGGAGAAAGCAATGATTACCTTGATGGCACGCCACCACGTCGACGACTGGGACACCTGGTTTGAGTTATACCAAGCCCAGCGCGGACAACTGTCTCAGATGGGGGTGACCAGGGAGGCGGCACTTCGCTCGTCGACCGACGGAAACGATGTGGTCGTCATTCACGAGTTCGACTCCATCGAAGCCGCCGAAGAGTTCCTTAAGGCGTCTGAGGCGCCAGAGATGGCCGAAATGATGGAGGCCGCTGGCGTCCAGCCGCAAACGATGACAATGGAGCTCTTTGACACCCTCTAAATAGGGTGTGGCGCCGCGGGGCGGGTGATCCAGCCCCGCGGCAAGTGGCCATGATCTCAGGCCGGCCTCTTTCAGTTCAGGGCCGAAACCGGTGGCATGGGGCCTGTGTCAGACCCCACGCTGGCTCTCTTGTGTTCGCGAAATATGCTCATCTCGTACAAGACTGCCTTTCCCTAATTTTGAATAATCGTGACAAGCGCACCTCGCGCCCACGTTAAGGAAAGGTTGTTCAGTGAGAAAGTTTTTTAGCCCAGTGGGTTGGTTACTGTTCAGTACATTGTTCTGGGGAATGGGCGTCACGATGACGCTGTTCTTCACAGAAGAAGCGAACGCGACGGCAGGCTTGTCGACCGCTCCAGCAGATGTTGCCGCCACAACGTTCTACTCCCTTGTTTTCATGGGTGGTTATCTCCTTGCGGCTGCAGGGATTGGCTACTTCGCGCGGGGGGCGACCCGCGCTCGCCTCACCTTTGGCATGGGCGTGAACATCCTTTTCTGGGTGCTTCTCGGATTGCTCGTTCTCGTCGGGCCTGTTGTTGGTTACAGCAATTTTGCGCCGGACTTCGGAATTATCCCGATGGTGGCAGCCCTGGGCATGATGATTTCAGGCCTGCTCCACTGGAACGACGAGGAGTAGGCGATGAAACTCACCAGTGAACAACTTGTTCCGTGGTTCAACCATCGGGTGTACCCCATGGTGGCGTGGGTTCTCGTCCACTTTGTGTTGGGAGCCCTCTTTGTCATGGCGTTTGGGATTGCTGGCCAGGGGTCGGGAGTACCTCTGTTCATTATTTCCGTCGCTGAGACTCTCGGTGTGCTGTTGTTTGTTATGTCTACCCTTGATGACATGAAACGGCTCAACGAGGACATGGCTGAGGACTTTAGGTCAACCCGATTCGGTTCGTCCTTTGTCGGTTTTGAAGTCTTCGCCGTGATCTTCTCCATCCTCATCATTGCCGTGCCTGTAGCGCACGGTCTTCTGTTCCTATAGCGAGAGGTTGAGTCGCCCGGGTCCTTTCTTCCTTGGGGCCCGGGCGCACCTCTGCAGCTCTAGTGAGTGCTCAGTCCGCCGGCTAATGCCGGGGTGCGAAACCCGTAATCCATCGGTCAGGACTTGAGGTCCCGACCGCCCTGCAGCGGAAAATTCGTGCTCGGTCGTGAATGACTTCCTTTGTCACTTCAATGAGGATCACGGCAAGGCCGTTCGGGCGGGCTTTAGCGGCCCGCTACCTGGGCAGTTGGGCAGTCAAAGGGGTCCCTGGCGCCAATTCCCACCCTGTTGAGGTATCGGACGACGATTCCATAGGACTTCATCAGCGTCGTTTCGACATAGACGATTGAGCGCTCCTGGCAATACTCCTTGACCATTCGTGCTGCTTTTGCGAGTGCGGGTCGAGGCATATTGGGGAACAAGTGGTGCTCCACCTGGTAGTTCAGCCCGCCCATTGCGACATCCATTCCAGGCCCACCCGTGATGTTGCGGGACGTCATGACCTGGCGCCGAAGGAAATCAACCTTTTCGCCCGCCGGAATAATGGGCATTCCTTTGTGATTGGGGGCGAAGGACCCACCCATGTACACGCCAAAGATGGCTAGTTGAGTGACCAAAAATACACTGCCTACGCCCCAGGGCATGAACCAGAAAACAACCCCAAAAAGCGTGATGTGGCGAGCAAACAGCATCGCAATTTCCGAACCGCGTCTGTCTACTTTTCCTCTCGAAAAAGCACTCTTGAAGCCTTGAATGTGAAGGTTGAGACCCTCCAGGGTAAGCAAGGGGAAAAACAACCAGCCCTGTCGTTTCACGATGGCGCGTTGCAATCCCGTGGTGGTGGGGGCCTTCTCTTCGTGAAAAACAACGACAGCGCTATCGATGTCAGGATCTTTGCCGACAGTGTTGGGATTGGCGTGATGACGTGAATGTTTGTTCATCCACCAGGAATAACTGATTCCGACCACAAGGTTGGCGATGATGCGACCCCACGTGTCGTTGGCTGTGCCACTGGCAAATACTGCTTTGTGAGCTAATTCGTGAGCAAGAAAGGCAAACTGCGTGAGGACAATCGCGAGTATCGGAGCAAGTGCAACGGCCCACCACGAGGTTCCCATCAACACCATGGCAGCCACGGTGATGGCTAGCAGTACTGCCAGAATCGAGCTCAACACGGCGTAATACCTGGGGCGGCGCTTGAGGAGGCCAGCGTCTTTAACGCGCTGAATCAAACCCGAATAATCCGAAGTGTAGGGGTGGGCTGCCGGGTCGACGCGGGAGGTGACGACGTTTCCTGTTTCAATAACTATCGACATGGGTGCTCGTCTCAGGTAAGCGGACTTCCCAGCCTGGAGAGACGTTCACACCGTCTAGATACCCAAAGGTTATCCGGTGAGTCTCTGATTCTTGCGTGCACGTCGCGTGTTGCGCTCTGGGCGCAAGCGTGAATGCGGATACCTGCCGCGGCATGGGCAATAGCGGAGCACCCCCATCGGAGACATCCCTTGTGATCGGCCGCACTTGTGAATCAGGTTTTCTGCGCGTCATCGTGGGTTGCTTAGCCGCCGCGCTAACCTAACCGCATCATGCAAACCGCGCTGCTGGATATTTCTTCTGATGCTCTCACC
>CAKZKU010000112.1 GCA_937124545.1 uncultured Microbacteriaceae bacterium
GACAGCCTCGTGCCCGTCTTCCGCAACGGCGACCTCATACCCTTCTCGGCGCAACAGGTACGCGAGGGGTTCACTGAGAGACTTTTCGTCCTCTACAACCAAAATGGTGGTCATCGTTGTCGCTCCTCAAACGATAAGACAGTGTGCTCGCCGGTAACCACGGGAATCTCGTCTGTTGCCACGTATTCAGCGGCGCGAGGCGCTGTTGTCTTCCTGCTCGGCATCACATCGTCCGCTTCAGTGGCGGGGTCCTCTCGTGTTGCTTCTTCAGGGGCTCTCCTGAGGCGAACGGTAAAGGTCGACCCTTTGCCCAGCTGAGACCACACCCGAACCTCGCCGTGGTGGTTATTGATCACGTGTTTCACAATCGCGAGCCCGAGGCCCGTCCCGCCAGTGTCCCGGGAGCGGGCAGGATCACTGCGATAAAAGCGCTCGAAAATTCTCTCGAGGTCCGCTTCGGCAATACCCTGACCCTGATCGGTCACCGATACTTCGACAACACCACCTTTGATGCTGGTGCCGACACCCACCCGGGAAGAGGGCTGAGAGTAGGTGATGGCGTTTCGAATCAAGTTGTGAAGAGCGCTCACCAGTGAGGGCGCGTCCCCCATCACCAAGCCGCCACTGTGGGCGGACACAGCGACGGTGATGCCGGATTTCTCTGCCAACACAGCGTTCGTGGCAATCGCCTGCTCGACCACGTTATCGAGCGACACAATGTCAGGATCTCGAATGGTGCCCAAAGATTGGAGCTTGCTGAGCTCAATGATGTCGCTGGTCATCTCCGCCAGGCGATGACCCTCCTTCTCGAGCGTTGCAGCAAAGGACCGAACCTGCTCCGGATCGTCAGCGGAATACTGCAACGCCTCAGCGAGAAGCGACACCGCGCCGATGGGGGTTTTCAGCTCGTGGGAAATGTTGGCCACAAAATCCCGGCGAACAGCATCCAACCGATACATTTCCGATTGATCATCTGCCACAACCAGCATCAAGCGAAGACCCAGCGGGGCGACCCGCACAAGTAGGTGGATCGCTGGCGAGGATTTTGTCTCGCCCGGCAACTCAAACTCGGCTGAGAGTGGAATGCCTTCTTCGCGGGATTCGCGGACCAAATCCAAAACCGGTTGGTACACCACGTCCCGATCCGTAACCAGGCCCAACGCTACCGCTGACTGGGCGGCCCTGAGGACGCGGTCTTCTGCATCGAGGACCACACCGGTGGCACCGATGACTTCAAGCGCTGTGTCAACCCCGTGGGGAACAGGTTGTTCAAAGACATCTTCCGCCCGGCGCTGCCATCCCACCGCCGCCCAGATCAGCCCAGCCACCAGGAGGCCAAGGCCCGCACCCAGAGCAACGCCGAGCCCCGGTGAGAAGACAATCTCCATAGCTGCAAGCCTAGGGCGTTGCCACCCGGGATAGGCAGGCTTCGGGCGCTAAACTGGCGGTTAGACGGAGTGTTAACCCACGAATCACCCCGAGTTAACTTTGGTGGACCAGAGTCAGGCGAAGCGGTCACACCCCAGCAAGGAGCACCCATGCGCGAGCTATTCCAACAAGAACTGCACGAAGTCCAGGACCGACTGGTCACCATTGCGGGTCTCGTGGTGACCTCTATCACCGATGCTGTTGAGGCGTTCAACAAATCCGATGTGACGCTCGCTGAATCCGTTATTGCCCGCGATAGCGCCATCGATGACGCTGTCAACGAATTGGATGAGCACGCGATCGCGATTTTGGCCCGCCAGTCACCGGTCGCAAGGGACCTGCGCATCGTGGTGAGCGCGCTGCGCATCAGCGCTTCGCTGGAGCGCATGGGCGATATGTCCGAACACCTCGCTCAGTTGGCCAGGTACCGCTTTCCCGAGAAGGTTGTTCCCAAGACGATTCGTCCGACCTTCAAAGAAATGGGTGCGCTCGACATTCAGCTCGCAGAGATGTTGGTTGAGCTGCTCAAAACCCAGGACACCCGGATTGCCGAAAAGATCAGGGACGAAGACGACAAAGTCGACAAACTCCACCTTTCCGTGTTTGAAACCGTTCTTAGCGAAGGATGGACTCAAGGTGCAGAGACCACCGTGGATGCCACCCTCGCTTCACGTTACTTGGAGCGTTTTGCCGACCACGCTGTGGCAATCTCGAAGAAGATGATGTACCTCTCTTCGGGTGAGTGGAACCCCAGCGAAGACTGAGCCTATTTGCCGCCCTGAGCGGCAACAGATGCTGCACCCGCCGCGGCAGCATCGGGGTCCAGGTAGGTGCCAGGCCCGGTGATCTTGAGGGTGTCATCGAGTTCATACACGAGCGGCATCCCGGTAGGGATATTCAGCTCAGCGATATCCTCATCGCTGATGCCCTCGAGGTGCTTTACCAAGCCGCGCAGACTGTTGCCGTGGGCCACCACGAGGGTGACTTTCCCGAGCGCCACATCGGGAGCAATATCCGCGCTCCAATAGGGAAGCATCCGATTGATGACCAGCTTCAAAGATTCGGTGGTGGGAACAAAGTCTTCAATGTCTGCATAACGCGGGTCGCCCTGTTGGGCATAAGTATCCGACGGGTCAATGTGGGGTGGTGGCACATCGAAGCTGCGACGCCACAACTGGAACTGTTCTTCCCCAAACTCCGCGAGCGTTTGGGACTTGTCTTTGCCCTGCAGAGCGCCATAGTGACGCTCGTTGAGACGCCAGGAACGTTTCACAGGAATCCACAACCGATCCGCGGTGTCGAGCGCGAGGTTTGCTGTTTGAATAGCGCGCGACAACAACGAGGTGTGCAGCACGTCCGGAAGCAGACCGTGTTCTTTCATTAGCTGACCGGCACGAGCCGCCTCAGATTTACCTTTGTCGGTCAGTCGGACATCAACCCAGCCGGTGAAAAGGTTTTTTTCATTCCACTCAGATTGACCGTGTCGCAAAAGAATCAGTGTGTGAGCCATAGGTCAACTCTACCGAGCGACGCTAACCAAGCCTTCGCCGGGGCATGGCTCGACCAGCATCCCTCGGCACGAGCAGCTCTTGGTTTGCCGCTACAACACCATCGCTCGTCGCGATGGTGACTTCCCCTTCGGGAGCCATTCGTTTAAGCAGCGCCAATGCCACGGGCCCAAGCTCGTGGTGCCAACCCGCGCGGGTAACCACACCGAGTGCCGCATCGTCTTTCATCACGGTGTCTCCCGGGGCCGGCAGAAGGGAAAGAGAGCCATCGACGTGCAGCAGGGTGAGACGCCGGGGCGGATGGCCAAGGTTGTGCACCTTGGCAACAGACTCTTGCCCGCGGTAACAGCCCTTGTTGAGATGGACGGCAGTACGCAGCCAATCAAGCTCATGAGGCAGTGTCTTGTCGTCCACGTCTGCGGCACGCGGGCGGCCCCCGGCAATCATCAGGGCTTCGATAGCCTCGTCCGAGACACGATTATGCTCGCTGGCGCTCAGAGGAAAAGCAGGTCCCACGCCGTATCGCAGGGCCCAGCCGCTCCCCGGGTGGGTGGCGTTGTGATAGCCCACGGAGCCTTCACCGACCCGCGGCCACGGATCGACAAACTCCACCGCGTCTGGCAGAAGAAAATCGCTCTCCTGCAAACCCCAGTAACCCCAGACCCGCATTTCTGGGGTCGAAATGCTGACCTCCATGCGAAAGACCATCGACGAGAGCCAGGCAACTAGCGGCTCAGTGTGACCGGCTTCTGGCAAAAGCCATGCCGTGACACCATCGTCCGTAATGAGCACAGAGTGCTCAACCTTTCCCTGTGGGGTCAACACCAAGGCCTCCGTGGTGACCCCAGGGCCCAGAGCGAGCAGGTCTTGGGTCAAGAGCGAATGCAACCACACCAGTCGATCGGGGCCAGAGACTCCGATCACTTCCCGAGCGGAGGCATTCCACCAGCTTGTTCCCGCCAGGAATCCGCGTTGCTGGGCGAAGACATCTCCCGCGGTGGATGAAACCGCTTCTCGCTCGGAATGAGCGTGGTGCACGCGCTTAGCGCTGGCCTTTGAAGAGGTTCAGCAGCACGATGCCAGAAATCCAGGCAATCGCGACACCCGCGAGCACAAGAAGGCCGAGGAAGAAGATTTCGATGGCGAGGAGCATGACTTTATTGTAACGGGCACACCAGGTGAAAGGCCACGGCAAACCCCAGGGTTAACAGCACATTCCCGGTGAGCGCCAGAGAAAGGCGCGATACGAGCCCTTGTTCTCGGTAGACGAGGATTTGGAGGACCATCGCCACCACAACGGCAGCGGCGAGCACAGCGACCAGCCCCGAAATCAGCGATTCTGTGGGGGCGGCAACGAGCAAAAAGAAGCCGCCCAACACCATGACACCCCAGGATGGGACAACGTTGGTGAGCAGTGGCGCCATGAGCCCATCGTAGAGGCCGGTTAGAATAGCGTCATCGAATCCCCGCGAAGTGAGGTTTCCCACGATGGCGATGATTCTGGCGTTGAGCTCAGAAGAGGCCTCCTCGGTTCTTCCTGCGCTGAATCTGCTCGGCCACCGCGTGCGAACCATTCCCGCGGAGCCGGCTTCCTTGGTCAGCGCGCCAGATTCTGACGTAGTCCTGATCGATGCGCGGACCGATCTCTCGAGTGCCAAGGCATTGTGTCGAATTCTCACAACCACAGGCCTGTCCGCGGCTCTCTTAGTTGTCGTCACAGAATCGGGAATGCCAGCCATCAATGCGGAGTGGGGCGTCGATGACGTCGTTCTCTCGCACGCAGGACCCGGGGAAGTGGATGCGCGAATCCGTCTTCTGACCACGCGAAGCAGCGACGATGAGGGCCAGGGCATGATTTCTGCCTCAGGTGTGACCATCGATGAGTCGAGTTATCAGGCCAAAGCTAATGGTCGCGCTCTCGACCTGACGTTCAAAGAGTTTGAGCTGCTGCGCTTCCTCGCAGGACACCCCCAACGGGTATTCACGCGCGAACAGCTGCTCAGCGAAGTGTGGGGCTATGACTACTTTGGGGGCACGCGCACCGTCGACGTGCACGTGCGACGACTTCGCGCCAAGCTTGGCGACATGGAGTCACTCATTGGCACTGTGCGCAACGTGGGATACCGCTTCACGGTCACCGAGGTTCCTGAGGAAGCTTCTTTGGTGCAATCAGACGCGCCTGCCCCCGGTCACACGAGCTCCTAGCCGGTAGGCAAGAGGGCTCGTGCCTTCGGTCACAGGGTGCAACAATGTCATCCATGGACGAGTTGCGCCCCGAATACGATGCTGCAGCCGGAGTCGGCGGGGACTTTGCGGAAGACTTTGACCCGGTGTCTCCCCCGAATAGCGATGACCTGCCTGTCGATCGCTTCCTCGATCGCGAGCTGAGCTGGCTAGCGTTCAATCAGCGCGTCTTGGAACTCGCCGAAGACCCCGCTGTGCCGCTGCTCGAACGGGTAAATTTCCTCGCCATCTTTGCGAGTAACCTCGATGAATTTTTTATGGTCCGGGTTGCCGGCCTCAAGCGTCGAATCGTGACCGGTATAGCTGTGCCGACAAACACCGGCCGCTCCCCCCAGCAGGTCTTGGACGACATCTCCGAGATGGCCCACTCTCTGCAGGAGCGGCATGCCCGCGCTTTCCACGATCTCATCAAACCCGACTTAGATGACGCTGACATCCACATCGAAACCTGGAGCGATCTGGAAGAGGCCGACCGTGAACGACTCGATGATCTCTTCAGCGAGCAGATTTATCCGGTTCTCATGCCGCTGGCAGTGGATCCTGCTCACCCTTTCCCCTACATTTCTGGGCTCTCGCTTAACCTTTCGGTGAGGATTCGCAACCCCAAAACGTCCAGCACAGAGTTTGCGAGGCTGAAAGTTCCCCCGATTCTGTCGCGTTTCATTGCCCTTCCCGATGATGGCACAGGGCGCGAGCGCTACATCCCCATCGAGGACCTGATTTCCAACCATGTTCAAGAGTTGTTCCCCGGGATGGAGGTGCTGGAACATCACGAGTTCCGGGTGACCCGAAATGAGGATGTCGAAGTCGAGGAGGATGAAAGCGAAAACCTCATCCAAGCCCTCGAGAGAGAACTACTGCGACGTCGATTTGGGCCACCGATTCGCCTGGAAATCACCGATGATATGGATGACGTCACGCGGGATCTGCTGATTGCCGAACTGGGCATCACCGAGCGCGAGGTATATCGACTCCCCGCCCCGCTGGCGCTGGATGGACTGTTTGAGATCTCCGGTCTTGAGCGCCCGGGCTTGAAATACCCACCGCATCTCCCGGTGACCTCAAGCCAGTTGCTTCCTTCAGAACCCACCGATGAACCCGATATTTTCCGCTCCATTGCGGCGGGCGATATTCTCGTTCACCACCCTTACGAATCTTTTGCCACCAGCGTGCAGGCCTTTTTTGAGCAGGCGGCCGCTGACCCCCATGTTCTCGCCATCAAACAAACCCTGTATCGAACCAGTGGCGACAGCCCCATCATCGAATCCCTGATTCGCGCGGCAGAAGCCGGTAAATCGGTGCTTGCTCTGGTGGAAGTGAAAGCGCGCTTTGACGAGCAAGCAAACATCTCGTGGGCGAAAAAACTCGAGAAGGCAGGTGTCCACGTTGTTTATGGCCTGGTCGGCCTCAAGACCCACTGCAAACTCACGCTCATCATCCGGCAAGAAAAAGATGGGTCCCTTGGCCATTACTCGCATGTTGGAACAGGGAACTACAACCCCAAGACCAGCCGGGTATATGAGGACTACGGCTTCTTCACTGCCGATAAGCAAGTCGGCAAAGAGCTGACCCGGTTGTTCAACGAACTCTCCGGCTACGCGATCGAAAAGAAGTATCGCCGTCTGTTGGTGGCTCCTCGGTACTTACGCAAAGGCCTGCTGACAAAAATCCGAGCCGAGGTAAAGAACCATGCCGCCGGAAAACCTGCTCGCATTCGGCTCAAACTGAACTCCCTCGTCGATGAGGTCATCATCGACGCGCTCTACCGAGCGAGCCAGGCCGGTGTCCCCATCGATATTTGGGTGCGAGGAATCTGCACACTGGTGCCCGGGGTCAAGGGCCTCAGTGACACCATCCGCGTCACCAGCGTGCTGGGTCGATACCTGGAGCACTCCCGCATTTTCTGGTTCGAAAATGCCGGCTCACCCTCGGTGTTCATTGGCAGTGCCGACATGATGCATCGAAACCTCGATCGTCGGATCGAAGCGCTTGTTCAAATCACGGACCCTCAGCACATCACCCAGCTCGACGAACAACTGAACCGTGGTGTCAGTCAAGAAATGCAGAGCTGGGCTCTTGACACAGAGGGAACCTGGCAGAGGCGGACCGAAGACTCTTCGGGCAATACTCTCGCTGACGTCCAACACAGCACCATGACCGCCATTCTCGCCCGCAAAAAAACCGGTGGAAAGCAGTGAGCGCTCGATCCATCGACGTCCACGCAGCGGGAGCAGTGTGCTGGAAAGTTGTCGACGGCGAGGTTCGTGTCTTGCTCGTGCACCGCACTCAGCACAAGGACGTCTCTCTGCCAAAGGGGAAGGTTGATCCGGGTGAGACGCTCGCGGAAACTGCGCAGCGAGAAATACTTGAAGAAACCGGGCTGCACATCGTTCTTGGTGTCCCGCTAGGAAAATCCGACTACCGCCTTCCCGGTGGCAAGTCGAAGCGGGTGCACTACTGGTCAGCCGAAGTGGATCCCGGAGAAGCTGAACGCTCCAGCTTTGAGCCCAACGGCGAAATTGCTGGCCTGGACTGGCTCAACATCAAGAAGGCCATCAAAGCGGTGACCTACGAGCACGATGGCGACATTCTGCGCACTTTTGAGACCCTGTTTAACAACGACCGACTGGATACTTTCCCCGTCATCGTCGTTCGCCACGGCAAGGCTCTACCTCCAGAAAAATGGGATGGCCCCGATTGGTCCCGGCCGCTTGCACACCGAGGCTTGGTGCAGGCACAGGATATCGCTGGTGGACTGGCTGCATTTGGTCCGCAGCGGATCATGACCAGCACAGCATCACGCTGTCAGGCCACCATCTCTCCCCTGTCACTGCGCCACGAGGTGCCGGTGAAAACGATGAAGGGGCTAAGCCAGGACGCCTACGACCCAGGCTCGAAGAAGGTGACCAGCATCGTCAAGAAATTTGTGTCGCGCCGGGTGCCTTTCGTGCTGTGCTCCCACGGTCCTGTGATTCCGCAAATAGTTTCCGCCCTCGCAGAGATGGGAGGCGGATCTCCCGCCCACGACTGGCAGCACGCAGCCAACCCCTCTGTCGGCGCGTTCAGCGTGATTCATTTCACGCGAGAGGGCGAACTGCAGATCGTCGCTCTGGAATCGCACGAGGCCCCAAAACCCAAGAAGTAGAGCCAGGCCGCAGAACGCCTCTCGGCGCGTGGCCGCTCGCAGCGGCTAATGTTGGAGCCCGGGGTTACTGCGGCCCGGCTGACCCATCCTAGAGATGCCGCCTGAACTCCGCGTCCTAAGTCAGGGTTCCAGAAGATGCGTGTTTGGCGCACGCACGCAGTTCT
>CAKZKU010000113.1 GCA_937124545.1 uncultured Microbacteriaceae bacterium
CTGCTAGGAATTTGCTTTTGGCGCGAGGGCATTGAAGCCGCCTTTGGACCGGAGCAGAGGGGGTGAAAGGGGGTTGCATCCTTTTGAAAAGGGATGGCAGCAGGCGACCCGATTGGGGCACCCGTGACTCCATCGCGATGGGGTCATGAAAAGTTTTCCTGCAACCGAACGTATTTTGGCCCGTGAAAGCCATGCAGGTGCTCTGGGCAGCGGGTTCGCTGGTCTGGGTCGGCTGTGCGGAACGCAAGGTTACCCGATCGCTTACCCAGACGGCGGCCGTGGAGGGGCGTCGCTACGCCAACGAGGTGAAGGCGCAATCCCCCTTCTCGACGGTCGAGATGCGCTGGATCGAAGCCCGTGAGTTGATCAAGACCCGAAATCCCGCTTTTGTCGACGCCAGCCAGCGCCACACTGCCGCACTTCAGGGCAAACCCTTGGTGGCCGAACTGACCCGCGAAATGAAGGATACGATGAGAGTGTCCTTCGGTGACATGTTCGACACTGATTCCCTCATCAGCTCCCTGAAGTCACCCACGATCGAACTGCCCAAACGACTGGCCTCCTTCACCAAGCTCAAGGATCTTTCCCACGAAGTGGAACAGGGGGCCTGGCAGGACGCCGGGGCCTCAGTGGACGCGGAATTGGACATGAGGAAGGTGGAGGTGAAACTTCACCGCCTTCTCCGTATGGGAAAACTCCTCGACCGGGAACAGAAACGAGCCAAGCGGGAACCGGACCCGGAAGCCTCGTCCGATCCGAAGTTTCCGGCCGCCCTCGCGGCTTGGCGCAGCGGTTTGGAAAAGGAGCGCGAGAAGTGGCTCACCGAAGTGCGTGACCTCTTCGACGCGGAATATCAAGACGTGCATTTCATTCCCGACGATTCGGGTTTCCCGACTTACCGTTCAGCCGCAAACCCGGACCTCACCGACTGGAAACGCTGGAGCCATCTCCAACGGTCGCGGGGACTCATTGGCAAGCTCACCCAGTCCCACCAAGCGAACAAACCCGCTATTCCGGGCACCGAACTGGTCAAGGGCTCCTTGCTCAAAATGGTCGGGCGCGAAAAAAAAACCGAAACGGTCCGCGAAACCGACGATGTCCGGAAGGAAGTGCGCTCCCTCATCCAAAGTTGGCGCAGCATGAAGAAGGCCCAGAAGCAGGCCGCCGCTCTCGAAGAGAAGAGTGGCGATGCCCCGGTCGCGAGCATCGCTGACGTCACCACCCGGCAGACCATCTTCAAGCTCCGGAGCGATGAAATCAGACAAGCCAGCGTCGTCTGGCTGCTCGATGAAAATTGCTGGCAGGGAACCGAGATCGCCGAGTTGGAATGAACTCTCCCGTCGTTTCTGCCCCTCTCCCGGGCGACTGCGCTCCGACGGAACAATGACCCGGTTCGCTCACAAGCGGCGGAGGATTTCGTCTACATCGTAGACGCATCCGCCCCATGACCCACCCGAGGCATTCTGGAGAGCGGCCCAGAGGCGGGTGTCATCCGGCAGGCGGGGGTCGGGAGCGAGATCCGGATGGGTCGGACGGGCATGAAATTCCTCAAGATCACCCAAGAACTCAACCGTGCCCACGAGTTGCCGGGTATCAATGCGAATACGGATCGGATCACCATCGCGGAGCTTGCCAATCGGCCGACCGGCGAGTGCCTCGGGCGAAGCGTGGCCAAGGCAAGGACCGGTGGAAACTCCGGAGAATCGCCCATCGGTGAGGACCGCAAGGTTCTTCCCCACCGAAGAATAGCGCAGTGCCGAAGTCACTTGGTAGGTTTCGGGCATCCCGGCCCCCACCGGGCCCAGTCCGGCCAACACGAGAACCTCGCCTTCCCGCACCCGGTCTTCGCCGGTTGATTTAAGAGCAGCAATGGCTGCCTCCTCGGATGCGAAGACACGCGCCGGCCCGTCGTGGAGGAAGACCCCCTTGTCGTCCAGGAGTTCAGACGCGATGGCGGTACTTTTCACCACCGCTCCTTCCGGAACGAGGTTTCCTTTTACAAATGTGATCGTGCTGGGGAACGCCTTTTCGGGAGGTCGAATGACCTCATCGGGGTCAATGCCGTCCAGCTCTCTCAACTTTTCCCGAAAGCGTTGGCGTCGCTCCGACTGCTCCCACCAAGCGAGGTTCTCGCCGAGAGTGGCCCCGCTCACGGTGGGCGCGTCGAGTTCAAGCAGTCCCTGCTTCCGGAGGTGCAACATCACTTCGGGCACTCCACCTGCAAGATAAACCTGCACCGTGGCAAATCCATGAGGCCCATTGGGCAGCGCATCCACGAGACGGGGCACCTTCTGGTTGATGGCCTGCCAATCTTCCACGGTGGGGCGCGGCAGACCGGCGGCGTGGGCGATCGCAGGGAGATGTAAGATAAGGTTGGTGGACCCTCCGAAAGCGGCATGCAGGACGAGGGCATTGTGAAAGGAGGCCTCGGTCAGAATGGAGGAAAGCGGCGTTTGGCCTGCGGTCATCTCCATGAGGGCGACAGCCGAGCGCCGAGCCATATCACGCCACGCTGCCGACCCGCTGGGAATGAGAGCGGCATGGGGCAGGCTCATGCCCAGGGCCTCGGCAATGACCTGAGTGGTAGCCGCTGTCCCCAGAAACTGGCACCCACCGCCGGGAGATCCACAGGACCGGCAAGCCGTTTCGGATGCAGTCTTGAGGTCGATCTCACGATGGGCAAAGCGGGCTCCCACCGATTGGACCTTTGCCAAATCCTCGCCTTCTTCCGAAAGAAGAGTGACTCCACCCGGAACAAGGATCCCCGGAAGGTGGCCGCTCCCCGCGAGGGCCATCATCATGGCCGGAAGCCCCTTGTCACAGGTCGCCACTCCCATGACTCCCTTGGCCGTGGGAAGGGAGCGAATGAGGCTGCTAGGAATTTGCTTTTGGCGCGAGGGCATTGAAGCCGCCTTTGGACCGGAGCAGAGGGGGTGAAAGGGGGT
>CAKZKU010000114.1 GCA_937124545.1 uncultured Microbacteriaceae bacterium
TCGGAGAAGTCGAGGTGGCGAAACCCCCAGCGCTTCGAGCGAATCCCGCCAGGCCGAAGGGCCCGGGGAATCTCGGGGGTGAGGATGCTCACGGCGGGGCCCACAACGCGCGAGACTTTGGCGGCCCAGTCGGAGTCCGATTCAATCGAGATCACCTCGCCACTTCGTTTGCCCAACCAGACCGTGGAAGCCCCCGAACCCCATTCGAGCACCCGGGCACCCGGGTGCTTCTCGAGGAAGTCCGCCACCCGCCTCCCGGAGGCGAGTGCCCACCAGGGGGTATCCAGCGTGTGGAAATCATCAAAATCCAGCACGGAGAAGAGTGAACGAAACCAGAGGCCTCCATCGGAGGCCTCTGCTCGAGCCTCAAGACGCTGGAGGAGCCCCTTGCGCGAAAGAAACCGTCGAATCCCCCACATCACACGGGCGTAGTGAATAAGAAAGAACATGATGCTTAATCCCACGCCTTACGTCTTGACAGAAGGTGACATCAATCTAAACTCGGCGCGAACGAGGTGATACTCGTTGCGCATGCACCAGAAAGAAAGCCCTAGATTCCCGGGGTGGTCATTACGTCGCAGTAGCGCCTGGCTGTTCGGGCGAGCTTGTGGTCATGAGTAGCCAGCGGCACCCCAAGGACACGGGCAAGTGCCACATACGCAGCGTCGTAGGGCGAAAGGTCGTGCCGTAATTCCCACACCCCGGACCCCCACTGCCGGTAACTCACGGTTGTCCATCCAAACTCCAGCACGGAGGCAAACAGTTCCCGAGCATCCGAACCCGTGTGCCGCTCCCACCGTACAAGCGCCGAGCTGGTCTCGGAAAAAACCAACTCGGGGACGAAACAATTTCCTCGCAGAATGTCTCGGGAGCGTTTCCCGCGCTCGCCGGCACTAATGAGCGCATCAACGACGACGGACGCATCGACAACGAGCCCGGTCACACGCGGGGATCCCGCTCTTCTCTCGCCTGGTGAATCCACCCCACCACCTCGTCTACGTCGCTCTCGCCCACACCCAAAGCTTCAACACGAGCAGCTGCTGACTCCATCAGCTCAGCCATGGTGGGCCTGCCCGCAAAGTCCTGCACGTGTCGCAGGAGGTATTCCTGGAGTGACAGGCCGGCTTCTCGAGCGCGGGCCACCAAGACTTCATGTGTGTCAGCGGGTACATCACGGATCAAAACGTTGGGGCACATAGCTTCACCATACGCAGCACGCTTGCGTTCTGCAAGCACCGGATTCCCGCCATCGATCACGCGCTCAACCTAGGTCCAAACTCAGGCCCAAACTGCCCAGCACCAGCTAAGCCGCAAATAATGCTGGGACGGCAGCCCGGTGGACAGAGCCGCCCGGACAAACCGAGACAAATACACTGGATGACATGGGACCACGCTCGAACTCACTGGGCTCACTCGCCCACCGTCCGCTGAACGCGTTGGCCGCTGCCGCCGCAGTCGGGGCTCTAATCGCCGGTGTGCTCTACGCCACTGATCCGAGAGAGCTCTTGGGGGTATCCCTCTGGGAGAAACCCCTCAAGTTCTTGCTCTCTTCGGTGATTTACGCGCTCACTCTTTCTTGGTTCTACTCCTTCGCCGCACGCTCCAGACGTTTTGGTTGGTGGCTGGGTGCGGGCATTGTGGCTTTCCTGGTGATCGAGCTGATCATCATCGTGGGAGCCGCTGCTCTCGGGGTCACGAGCCACTTCAACGTGTCTTCCCCGCTGGCCATCGCACTGTGGTCCACCATGGCCACCGCCATTTCCCTCACCTGGGGGGCAACGTTCTTGATGGGGGCTCTCTTGTGGAAGTCCTCGCTGATTCCCCGCGTCCTGCGGGACGCAATTCGCTGGGGCCTAGGAATTGCCCTTGGCGGAATGGGTATTGCTTTTGCCATGA
>CAKZKU010000115.1 GCA_937124545.1 uncultured Microbacteriaceae bacterium
AGCTACTGGCACATTCACCCCCACAATTCTAGGAACAACAACGCCCGGGACACCCTCATACGTCACGCGAAGGGCGACATATTCCGTAATCGGCAATGTGGTCCACGTCTACATCTACATTCAGGCAGCATTTAGCCCAAATGGAACCGGGTCACTCGTGATAGATGGTATGCCCGGAGCAATCGACCCTGACCCATCTTATGTTGATATTGGCGGCGCTGGTGTCTTGAATGCGGTTCAATCAGGCATCACAACGGATGATGATGGAATTCTGTGTTATGCGCGTAGCGGTCAGATTGAGATATTGACGAACAACTCAATTGGCACGCCCGAAAGCATCAGCGCGAGCAGCATCCCCGCAGGGATATTTGAGATCGCCGTCACTGGCATGTACATCAAGGCGTAGCCCCTTTACTGCTCATCTCGGGGCAGTACATCAGGGCTTGATATCCTCCAATCTTCGTCTGGATACCTTCTGATGAACTCGTGCGCTTCGTAACGGGATGTTGGAACCTCACAGATTCCAAGCTCATCCATCATCCGAGCCTTGAAGACTTGGTACATGTCTTCGACTCTCGGGTTGTCATCTGTCGCGCAGAGATTCATCAGTTCTGTGTTTGCGTGATATGCAAACCACTCTTGCCAATCATCCATCACTCATCTCCTTTCATCTCGTCGTGTGTTGGGGTCATTGCTGACCCTACCGTCTCGATATCCCATCCAGTAACAAATGAAGAAGAACAAAACCTCAATCACCCCTCCCCCTCCTGCGCTTCCCTGACAAGGGTTGCGACTGCTTCAAGAAACTCTGGGGATACCTTTTCCGCCACTAATTCTCTCACTCGCGTATCAACTTCTGAGCGACTCATGGGATCGTCTTCATCAAAGTTCTGTACCACCTTCACCGCCTCCCCCACCTCCATGACTCGGCGGTATTGGGGCGCTTGAACATGCTCGCCGCCGCCTTTGTTGTATTGGAATGGGACAGGCTCAAAAACCAGCCCTGTCGGTTCTCCTGATTGGTCGTGCTGCTCGAAGCCCCACACCACATCCGGTCCTGTGCTAGTTGTCATTGTATTCTCCTGGCAATCTGAGCAAAGCGTTCGTCCATCGCCGTCACGCCGACCCGGGCATCGATTAGGAAGAGCGCTAACTCGGCTTCCCGAATGGCAATCTCGGTTTGCTCGCGCATCCGCGACTCCAAAGAGCCATCATTGACGTCTTCAAAACCGGCCGTGTCGATCAAGATAAGGGGCAAGTCCGCTAAGCGACCCTCGGCTTCTTTACGGTCACGGGTCACACCGGGTTGGTCATCGACCAAAGCGAGCTGCTTGCCCGCAAGGCGATTGAACAAGGTTGATTTGCCCACATTGGAGCGGCCCGCAAAGCAAACCTCCAAGCGGTCGGCAGGGGGCAGGCCATTCATCGCGACCACACCTTTGCGATCATTCTACAGCCGCAGGGGCCGGAAAAGACGCTTGAACATGTGCTTTACAGGTGGGGCTTATGTGGTTAGAGGTATTGGCGCTGGGGGCCACAAGCGGAAAATCTAAAGCTTCTAATAAACTCAAAGTAAGCGGATGATTGGGCACACGCACCCCAACCGTATTTTTATGAGCAGAAACTATGTCTGGAACACGGTCTTGTTTCTCAAGAACTAAAGTTAGTGGACCAGGCCAGAATTTCTCTGCGAGCCTGTAGGCCTGCTCTGGAATATTTTGGGCTACCTCGTCTAAATACGCCCTGCTTTTTATGTGAACAATCAAAGGGTTGTTGCTAGGCCTACCTTTTAGCT